>JAIVTC010000094.1:0-12882 GCA_048629055.1 Candidatus Bathyarchaeota archaeon | reverse complement strand
CAAATTCCAACCCTGCTTCCTGCACGGAGTTATTCATTCATTACACAGTTACACCATGCACTTGCCGTGCTTGATGTGGTATTCAAACTCTTCGCGGAAGTGTTTGACAAAACTTGCTACCGGCCCCGCCGCCGCGTCACCCAAAGCACAGATGGTGCGGCCTGCAATTTTTGCCGCGACATCATCGAGCAGCTCGAGATCTTCCATCCTGCCCTGGCCATGCTCGATGCGGCGCACTACGCGGTACATCCAGCCGGTGCCTTCACGGCAGGGGGTGCATTGGCCGCACGACTCCTCATAATAGAAGTAGGAGAGGCGCTCAAGAATTTTCACCATGCAATGGCTATCATCGATGACGATGACGGCGCCGGAGCCGAGCATCGAGCCCGCATTCTGAATGCTGTCGTAGTCCATGTTCAGCTGCATCATCTGTTCACCGGGTATAATGGGTGATGACGAGCCGCCGGGAATCACCGCCTTCAGTTTGCGGCCGTCGCGCATGCCCCCGGCAAGTTCGAGCAGTTCGCTGAACGGAGTTCCCATAGGAATTTCATAATTGCCCGGCTTGTTGACATTGCCGGAGATCGAGAAGAGCTTGGAGCCGCCGCTGTTCTCGACGCCGAGATCACGAAACCACTCTCCCCCCTGCGAGAGTATCACCGGGATGGATGCAAGCGTCTCGGTATTGTTGATCACCGTCGGTTTGCCGTAGAGACCAAACATGGCGGGGAATGGCGGCTTGAAACGCGGCTGTCCCTTTTTGCCTTCGATGGACTCCAGCAATGCTGTCTCTTCACCACAGATATAAGCGCCGCCGCCGAGGTGGGAATGCAGCTCAAAATCAAAGCCTGAATCGAGGATATTGTCACCCAGCAGGCCTGCGGCGCGGGCTTCTTGCAGCGCCTCTTCAAAACGCTCGTAGGGTTCCCAGAATTCGCCGCGGATATAGTTGTAGCCGCTTGCTGCGCCAATCACGTAGCCGCAGATAATCATGCCTTCGATCAGCTGATGCGGATTGTAGCGCAGAATATCACGATCCTTGAAGGTTCCAGGCTCGCCCTCATCGGAGTTGCACACCACATATTTATCGCCCGGTGAGGTGCGATTGATAAAGCTCCACTTCAAGCCCGTCGGAAAACCTGCACCGCCGCGACCGCGCAAACCGGAGATCTTGACCTGCTCGATAATCTCATCGGGCGGCGTCTGCTCCTTGAGGATCTTTGTCAGCATCTCATATCCGCCGGCCTTGCGGTACTCATCGAGTGTCCACGGGGCAGCGCTCTCCAGGGTGCGAAAGCAGACTTCGTTTGCCATCAATCCAGCTCCTTGAGAATCGAATCGATCAACTCGGGTGTCAGGTTTTCATAATACTTCTCACCGACTTGCATCATCGGCGCTCCGCCGCAGGCGCCCAGGCACTCAACCTCCTTGAGGCTGAATTTACCGTCATCGGTGATTTCACCGAACTTGATGCCGAGCTTCTCATCGAGATGATCGACAATTTTATCGCTGCCGTTGAGCATGCAGGAGATATTGGTGCAGACGCACAATTTATGTTTGCCGACCTTGCTGTGCTCATACATGGAGTAGAAGCTTGCGACCTCATAGACAGCGATGGGCGCCATATCCAGGTAGGCCGCCACCTTGTCCATCAACTCTGTTGTCAGATAGCCGTCGTTTTGATCCTGCACGATGCGCAGCGCCGGCATCGAAGCCGACTGCTTCCATTCGGCGGGATATTTTGCAATCCACTTGTCGATCTCCGCACACACCTGTGCAGGGAAGAGCGTTGATTTATCCACCTGCATACTCATCGGTCGATCTCCCCGAAGACGATATCCATGGTGCCGATAATGGCAACCACATCAGCGAGCATGTGGCCCTTTGACATCTCCTCCATCGCCGCCAGATGCGCAAATCCCGGCGCCCTGACTTTGAGGCGATATGGCTTGTTGGCCCCGTCCGACATGATATAGCAGCCGAATTCACCCTTGGGAGCTTCCACTGCCGCATAGGCTTCACCCGCAGGCACGCAGTAGCCCTCGGTGAACAGTTTGAAGTGATGGATCAGCGCTTCCATGTCATCTTTCATGTCAGCGCGCGCGGGCGGTGCAATCTTGTGATCGCCCAGCATCACCGCACCAGAGTTGTTGTTCAGCCACTCGACGCACTGTTTGATAATATGGTTGGATTGACGCATCTCCTCGATACGCACCAGGTAGCGATCGTAGCAGTCGCCGTTGACACCGACGGGAATATCAAAATCGACATGCTCATAGGCGGCATACGGCTGTTTCTTACGCAGGTCCCACTCGACACCAGAGCCGCGCAGCATCGGCCCGGTAAAACCCAGGTTCTTTGCGCGATGCGGTGAAACTACGCCAATATCAACTGTGCGCTGTTTCCAGATACGGTTATCCGTCAACAGCGTCTCATACTCATCGATATAGCCGGGAAAGCGATTGGTGAAGTCCTCGATAAAATCGAGCAGCGAGCCACCGCGACCGGCATTGCGGCGCTTGACAGTCTGCTCGCTGGTCCAGCGATTGGCCGTGTAGCGCGGCATCTCCTCAGGGAGGTCGCGATAGACTCCGCCGGGGCGGTAGTAGGTGGCGTGCATGCGCGTACCGGAGACCGCTTCGTAGACATCCATGAGATCTTCACGCTCGCGGAATGCGTAGAGAAATACAGTCATGGCGCCGACATCGAGCGCATGGGTTCCGAGCCACATCAGGTGGTTGAGAATACGTGTAATTTCGTCGAACATGGTGCGGATATAGCGTGCACGCAACGGCGCCTCGATACCCAGAAGCTTTTCTATCGCCAATACGTAGCCATGCTCATTGCACATCATCGAGACATAGTCGAGGCGATCCATGTAGCCGATGCTCTGGTTGAAAGGTTTGCTTTCAGCCAGCTTCTCGGTGCCGCGATGCAGCAGGCCGACATGCGGGTCTGCGCGCATGACGGTTTCACCATCCATCTCGAGAATCAGACGCAGCACGCCGTGTGCAGCCGGATGCTGCGGACCAAAGTTGACCGTGTAATTACGTATCTCAGACATCGGCTTGCTCTGCCTCCGGCTCGGCTTCAGGCTCTGGTTCGGGCTTCCAGCCCTCTTCATAGCGGCTGTCCTCGCGGATGACACGCGCCACCAGCGTCCGCTGTTCGATGCTCACCGGCTCGTAGATGACGCGTTTCTGTTCCGGGTCATAGCGCATCTCGACATGCCCCTCCAGAGGGAAATCCTTGCGCAGCGGGTGGCCGACAAAGCCATAATCCGTGAGCAGGCGGCGCAGATCAGGATGCCCCTGAAAGAGGATGCCGAAGAGATCAAAAGCCTCACGCTCGAACCAGTTTGCCGCACTCCAGATATCCACCACGGAATCGACAATCGGAGCATCGGAATCCAGCAGTGTCTTGACGCGCAGACGATGATTCAGGGTTGTCGAGAGCAGATGATAGACAACGACAAAACGATTTTCCGGATCAGCTGCAACGGCCTCTCTGTGGGCGCCACGGCTGAAGCCATCGTTATGCGTTGACCACTCGGAGTCACCGTAGGTCAAGAGATCAACACCGCAGACATCGATGCACTGCCCAAACTGAAGTTTTCTGTTGTCACGCAGCTGCTGCATGATTGTCAGCAGTTGATCGCGTGGAATATCCAGGGTCAGCTCGGCATACGCACGATGAACGGCGACGCCATCAACCGAGCCAAAGGCTTCGCTCAGTTCATCAGCAAGTGCGTCGAGGCGCTCGTCAAACGTCATGCTTCCATCCTGTCAATTTTTTCTATACTGTCCATTCTGCTGTTAACGTGCGATGGTATTGGTGCGTCTGATTTTATTCTGCAACTGCAATATTCCATACAGCAACGCCTCGGCCGTCGGCGGACAGCCCGGTACATAGACGTCGACAGGAACGATGCGGTCACAGCCCCGCACCACCGCATAGGAGTAGTGATAGTAGCCGCCGCCGTTGGCGCAGGATCCCATGGAGATTACCCAGCGCGGCTCCGCCATCTGGTCATACACCTTGCGCAGCGCAGGCGCCATTTTATTCACCAGGGTTCCAGCCACGATCATCACATCAGACTGGCGCGGACTGGGGCGGAATACGATGCCGAAACGATCCAGGTCATAACGCGAAGCGCCGGCCTGCATCATCTCAACCGCACAGCAGGCCAGACCAAAGGTCATCGGCCACATAGAGCCGGTGCGCGCCCAATTGATCAACTTGTCTGCAGAGGTGGTGACAAATCCCTCGTTGAGAAGACCCTCTATTCCCATTCCAGCGCCCCCTTGACCCACTCGTAGATAAATCCAACCACCAGAATCCCCAGAAACAGCACCATTGCCCAGAAGCCGACCATGCCGATCTCCTTGAGCACCACGCCCCAGGGGAACAGGAATGCGATCTCCAGGTCAAAGATGATAAACAGGATGGCGACCAGGTAGTAGCGCACATCAAACTTCATGCGCGTATCTTCGAAGACCTCGAAACCACACTCATAAGGCGAGTCTTTTTGACTGTCCGGTTTGCTGGTGCCAAGCACAAACCCAAGGCCGACGACAACGCCGCCGATGATCACTGCAAGGGTAATAAAAACCAGGACTGGCAGATAGTTTTCGAGCATATCAGGTAGCTTTATCAGCAGGGCCGGTCAGGCATTACGCTAACGCCAGAGCAACCAGCATTCATCACAATTATTACGTGTGACGCAGTCTACTGCTAACGGACAAACTCTGTCAAGCCGGGCAGAGACCGCATATTCATGTGTAATTCAGTGATTTAGCAATTACTTTTGCAGGCATAAAAAAACGGTATCATCGATGCTGATGATACCGTTTCAAAATGGTGCCGAAGGCCGGACTCGAACCGGCACGGCTTGCGCCACTACCCCCTCAAGATAGCGTGTCTACCAATTTCACCACTTCGGCAAATATTCGATTACTCCGCACTCTGCTCTTTAATATTTTCGGCAGGATCCGCTGTTGCAGACTCAGCTTGCTCAACGGCTTTCTCGACCTTCGCATCCACAACCGGAGCCTCAGATACAGGAATGTCAGGCATATCAGAAACAGCTTCCTGAATTTTCGCTTCGGGAATATCGGGTAAATCTGTTGGCGGAACGACCTTTACTGGCGCAGTTGCTTGAGTTGGCTCAGCAGCATCCATCAGCCCGGGCTCATCCGAGCCCTGCAAGGCATACCAGCCAAGCGCCATGGCAATAACAAACCAGGCGGCAGCCAGCACCGCAGTCGTTCGACTCAGGAAATTTGCCGATCCGGTGGCGCCAAAGACCGTCGCAGAGGCGCCGCTGCCAAATGCCGCGCCCGCATCCGCACCCTTGCCATGCTGCAGCAGAATCAGTGAGACCATCGCGATGGAGGTCAGCAGAAAGAAAACAACGAGTACGCTTTGCATAATCTGAAACCCCGGCTCAGTTCGCTGCCAGTGCAATTGCCAGAAAATCTTCTGCTTTCAAAGAAGCTCCGCCAATCAGACCGCCATCGATGTCGGCCTGCGCAAGCAGCTCGGCCGCATTCGAAGCATTCATGCTTCCACCATAAAGAATCTGGATTTTATCAGCGACTGTGGCGTCGCTTTTTGCAATGCGGGTGCGAATAGTCGCATGTGCATCCTGCGCCATTTCAGGCGTTGCTGTTTTACCGGTACCTATGGCCCACACAGGCTCATAGGCAACAACACCCTTGCCAAGCGTATCTATACCCACACGCGTAATGACAGCTTCGATCTGCCGTACAACGACCGCTTCGGTAATTCCCTGCTCACGCTCCTCCAGGGTTTCACCAATACAAAGCACCGGGGTGAGGCCGGCATTGATCGCGACCTCGAACTTCTCAGCGACAACCTCATCATCTTCCTGATGATAGGAGCGACGCTCGGAGTGCCCGACCAATACATATTTACAAGCGAAATCATTCAGCATGGATGCAGAGATCTCACCGGTATAGGCGCCGGAGTCATGCATGGAGAGATCCTCACCGCCCCATGTCACTGCCGAATCTTTCAGCAACTCCTCAACCAGCGGAATATAGATGGCAGGCGCGCACACGGCAACTTCTGCTTTTGTGACGTCAGCCATGCCCGCCTTCAGACCATTCAGCAGTGCTGTAATGCTCTCTTGCGAGCCGTTCATTTTCCAATTACCGGCAATCAGGGGTTGGCGCATGTTGTTCTCCACTGCGAGAAATCTGTTTAATCGTCTGTTTCGATTGTTTATTTCAATCAAAAAATTTGGTGCCCGGGGCCGGACTTGAACCGGCACGGCCGCAATGGCCGGCGGATTTTAAGTCCGCTGCGTCTACCAATTCCGCCACCCGGGCAGGCGTGATGGTTCACTTCTTAGTCGTTGTCCAAAAATAACTTCCCGATCCTGCTTGCCCTGCTGCCCGTCTTCTGCGTTGCAGCAAGAGTTACATAGCCCTGCTATGCGCCCCTTGCTGCGCCTTGAATACGAACAACACTGCTGCGCGATATCGGTAAGTTATTTATGGACAACTCCTTAATATGGAGGCTGAGAGCGGAATCGAACCGCTGTCCACGGCTTTGCAGGCCGCTGCATAACCACTCTGCCACTCAGCCAAAGGTGTATGCTTCGCAAAGCAAAACCCCGTAACCAAGGCAACTTACTTTCTCCAAGTTGCTTAAATCCGGGGTTTCTATAATCTGGAGCGGGAAACGAGATTCGAACTCGCGACCCCAACCTTGGCAAGGTTGTGCTCTACCAGCTGAGCTATTCCCGCTGAAGGGTGCAGATTTTACGTTTTCAGGAGTTATTGTCAAGTATGTTTTTTCACATCACAGGATATTTCCGATAATTGATCGCATTTAAATCGTGGTCTTCTGACCACGATCACGCACGGGCTTATTGAGAAGTTACAAAAAACAGGCGTAAACCCTTGACAATTCAATTATCCTGAACTATTGTCGAAATAACCAAGTAGTTTACTTGGTTATTAATAATTATCATTAAAAGACAAACCACCACTGGAGAAACCCATGATTTACGATAACCCGCAAAACCTGACAGGTCTTACCCTGGAGCCCAGCGACAAGCCCCGTTCAGTCACACACGAACACATCATGCAAAAAGCACAACAGGCCGGCGTGGAACTCTCGGCAGAGCACTGGAATGTCATCGACTTCGTGCTGGATGTCTATGACAACTGTGAGGAGTGCCGCAGCGCCCGCAAAATGATGGCGTTAATGGATACGGAGTTCGGCAATGAAGGCGGCAAAAAGTACCTCTACGGCCTCTTTCCCAACGGCCCTGTCACGCAGATTCATGATCTGGCCGGCATGAGATCCATGAGCAGTCAGCAGGACTATGGATTTGGCACCAGTTTTTAAGCCCATTGGAACGGAAAATCATTAACCACAGATGAACACGGATGCACACAGATTTAGGACATCTTGTAACTGTTCGGCATTATATCAATTGGGCTAATTAAGTCGCTCTTGTATATGCTGAGTAGTTAAGCTATCTCTAATCTGTGTTTATCTGTGTGCATCTGTGGTAAAAAAAGCCCGCTAGCCATCAGCTCTGCAAGAAGCGGATAATGCGTGGTTCCAACCAGCGCTGAGGAAACACTCTTCCTCCGATAAAACCGACATGCCCCCCATGTTTTGACAACTCCAGCGTCACATGCTGCGACAACTCTTCATTGCCTGGAATACTCTCTTCGAACAAAAAGGGATCATCCAGCGCATGCAGGATCAGTGTCTCAACTCGAATATTTTTCAGATATTGACGTGAACTTGACTGCCGGTAGTAGTCCTCCGCACCGCTGAACCCATGCAGCGGGGCCGTGACCTTGTCATCAAAGCTGTAAAAATCACGCAGTGTATCGACATCAACCGGCAATGGAGATGCGCGCTGTCTGAACTTACGGCGAAAGTTCCGGCGCAGCCTCTGCAACAGATGATTTTGATAGAGCCGCGAAAACCCGGTCGATAATTTGCGCGCCGCATCGCCAAGTTGGAATGGGACAGAGACTGCAACAGCACGTTGCAGAGGTAGCTGCTCTCCACCTTCACCCAGCCATTTCAACAACGCATTTGCTCCCAGCGAATAGCCGATCATGGCAAAAACAGGTTTTCCGGTCACTCTCGCCGCATGCCGCACAACTGCGGCAAGATCACCTGTTTCACCGGAGTGATAAGATCGGTCGAGGCGGTTTGGTTCGCCGCTGCAGCCGCGTAAATGCATAAACAGGCCGTGAAAACCATGCTCCTGCAGCGCCTGCATCATTGCCCCCGCATAGTGAGAATCGATCGATCCTTCGAGGCCATGCACCACCACCACGAGCGGACCATCACCATCAAACCAGCAAAGATCCAGAAAGTCACCATCATCCAGTTCCAGGCGTTCGCTGCGTCCATGCAAACGGCACCTGCCAAACCAGACAGGCCACAAGGTTTGCAGGTGTGGATTTGCCAGCCACCAGAGGGGTTTGAATGTTGACGGAATAATCAATGAAATCTCAATTTTGTATATCTATCATCAATCGCGGTCAGACGACCGCTCCTACATCATGGCAGCCCATATTCATTGTGGGAGCGGTCATCTGACCGCGATCTGCTACTGCAGCTTGTCAAGATACTTTATGCCGCCAAGCTGCTTCATCTGCTGCAAAATCCAGCGCTGCTGCTTGCGCACCTTGTTGCTCGGTTTTGAGACCTTGTAGATCACCGGATTTGGCAACACGGCAGCCAGCAGGGCACATTGGTTGCGGGTCATTTTGCGCGGGTCTCTGTGGAAAAATTTCCGACCGGCCGCATTGACTCCATAGATCCCATCACCGAACTGCGCGATATTCAAATAGACTTCCAGGATGCGCTGTTTTGGCCACATCCCTTCAATCAACAAAGTGATGCCCGCCTCCAGCCCTTTACGCACATAACTCCTGCCGCCCCACAGAAAAAGATTTTTCGCCACTTGCTGGGTGATAGTGCTGGCGCCTCTTACGCCATTCTGCTCGATTGCACGCTGCAACTCCTTCAGGTCGAAACCCCAGTGATCCGGGAAGCGCTGATCTTCTGCCGCAATCACTGCAAGGGCTGCGGTTTTCGGCATATCATCCCAATCCAGCCACCAATACCTCACCTCCTGGTGATGCAGCGGATCCTGCCAGGCGGCAAAACTCTGCTGCAGCATGAATGATGATGTCGGAATAGGGATCCAGCGAAACACCAGGATCAGCAGCAGCAACAGTGCAAACAGCAGCAGAAAACCCTTCAGCAGCCAGCCAAGGGTTGTTTTGATGATGCCTTTACGGCGGGATCTGCGTCGTCGTTTTGCCATATCGGATGTCAGGAGATTGTTTAGTCACTGTTCCCGGGTGGATCTTCAGGAAACGTAGGAGGCAGGGCCGTTCCATTGCATCCATGCAATCACGGCATTGGCACATCCATGTGCGGCAGATGCCTTATTTCCGCCTACGCCATACATGGATGTATCAGTGTCGCGTGAGGCAGGATGCCGGAAGCGACCATGGATGTATTGACGGCGTTTTGCGGAAGATGCACCCGGGAACAGTGACTATTCAGCGCGCATGTGCGGGAACAACAGCACGTCCCTGATCGATGGCGCATCAGCCAGCAGCATCACCAGGCGGTCGATGCCGATGCCCTCGCCGGCCGTCGGCGGCATGCCGTATTCCAGCGCCCGGATGTAGTCTGCATCATAATGCATCGCCTCGTCATCACCCGCATCCTTCTCTTCAACCTGCTTGCGGAAGCGCTCCGCCTGATCCTCGGCATCGTTGAGCTCGGAGAAGCCGTTGGCAATCTCGCGGCCGCCGACAAAAAATTCAAAACGATCGGTAACGAAGGGATCCGCATCGCTGCGGCGCGCCAGCGGAGAGACTTCGGTCGGATAGGCGGTGATAAAGGTCGGATTCATGAGGCGATGCTCGACCGTCTTCTCGAAGATTTCGATCTGCACCTTGCCGAGGCCGTAGCTCTCTTTGAGCGGAATGCCGAGCCCCTCGGCAACGGCACGCGCCTTCTCCACATCATCCAGCTGCTGCGCACTTATATCCGCATTGAAGTGCAGGATCGACTCCCTGATCGTCATGCGCGCAAACGGGGAGCCGAAATCATACTCCTCCCCCTGATAAGTGACCTTGGAGCTTCCCAGCACCTCCTCAGTCAGGCGGCGCAGCATATCCTCTGTGAGATCCATCAAATCATTGTAATCCGCGTAAGCCTGATAGAATTCCAGCATGGTGAACTCAGGATTATGGCGCGTAGAGAGGCCTTCGTTGCGGAAGTTGCGGTTGATTTCGTAGACACGCTCGAACCCGCCGACGACCAAACGTTTCAGGTAGAGCTCAGGCGCGATGCGCAGAAACAACTCCATATCCAGCGCATTATGAAAGGTCGAGAATGGGCGCGCCGCCGCGCCGCCGGGAACGGCCTGCATCATCGGCGTCTCCACCTCCATGTAGCCGTGGCCATCGAGGTAGCTGCGCAAAAATTGCACCACCCGGGTACGCAAACGGAAGGTCTCACGCGAGGCTTCATTCATGATCAGGTCGATATAGCGCATCCGGTAGCGCTGCTCCTGATCCGTCAGTCCATGAAATTTTTCAGGCAGCGGACGCAGCGATTTTGTCAGCAGCGTGAGCGTATCGCAGCGTACGGAGAGTTCGCCCTTGTTGGTTTTTGTCAACACCCCCTCGGCGCCAACAATGTCCCCGATGTCCCACTCTTTCTTGAATGCCAGATAGTTCTCTTCACCAATGTTGTCACGCGCAACATAGAGTTGCATGCGCCCGCTCATATCCTGCAGATGGGCAAAACTCGCCTTGCCCATGATGCGGCGGCTCATCATGCGGCCGGCGATTTTGACGCGCAGCCCCAACGCCTCTAACTCCTCTTTGGTTTTATCTTCATACTCGACTCGCAGTTCGCCATTGATGACGTTGCGGCGAAAATCGTTCGGAAAGGGGTTCCCCGCTTTCCGCAGTGCAGTCAGGGTTTCACGTCGCTGGGCAATCAGCTTGTTTTCATCTTGCGGCTGGTCGGTCGAGTTGGTCGAGTCGGTCATGATGGTGATAGCTATCTGGTAGTGGAACAAGAAGTCGTGGATTATAGCAGGTAGGTTTTAAGTTTTAGGTTGTTAGGTTTTAAGGAAGCCCGGATTATTCATTGCACCCCGTCATTGCGAACGAAGCTTGGCAATAGCACCATCACCATAGCCGGATACCTAAAACCTAAAACTTAACAACTTAACAACTTAAAACTTACCCACCTAAAACTTTTCTTAAGCCACCAATCCCTTCCCCTGCAGCCTCTTGATCTGATCACGGATATCGGCTGCCTGTTCAAACTCCAGATCCTGGGCGTGGCGATACATCTGCTTCTCCAGCTCCTTGACCTTTTTCATCATCTGCTTCGGCGTCAGTGATGCATACTCCGCGATCTCCTGTGCGACCCTGGCATACCTTTTCGCATTCATCGGAGCGCCCGGGGTAGCACCCTCGAGAATGTCCGCGACGCTCTTTTCGATCGATTTCGGGGTGATGCCATGCTCCTTATTGAAATCGACCTGCTTTTGCCGGCGGCGTTCGGTCTCGCTGATGGCGCGCTCCATGGAACCGGTTATTCTGTCCGCATAGAGAATCGCCCTGCCCTCGACATTCCGTGCCGCACGTCCGATGGTCTGAATCAGCGATGTCTCCGAGCGCAGAAACCCCTCCTTGTCGGCGTCCAGAATTGCAACCAGCGCCACCTCGGGCATATCCAGGCCTTCGCGCAGCAGGTTGATGCCAACCAGCACATCAAATGCTCCCAGGCGCAGATCACGGATGATCTCGACCCGTTCGACAGTATCGATATCCGAGTGCAGGTAGCGCACCCGGACATCATGCTCCATCAGATATTCGGTCAGATCTTCGGCCATACGCTTGGTGAGGGTCGTCACCAGCACACGCAGCTGCCTGGCGGCATATCGATTGATCTCGGAGAGCAGATCGTCGACCTGGGTCGTAGCCGGGCGCACCTCCACTTCAGGATCGATCAGCCCGGTGGGACGGACCAGCAGTTCAACCACTGCGCCTGAGTGTTCGATCTCGTAGTCCCGCGGCGTCGCTGTCATGTAGATCGCCTGCGGCGAGCGCGCCTCAAACTCCTCGAATCGCAACGGACGATTATCCAGCGCCGATGGCAATCGAAAACCATACTCCACCAGATTTTCCTTGCGCGACCGGTCACCGCGAAACATACCGCCGATCTGCGGAATCGTGACATGCGCCTCGTCGATCACCAGCAGCGTATCATCCGGCAGGTAATCGAACAGGGTCGGCGGCGGCTCTCCCGGCGCACGTCCGGAGAGGTAGCGGGAGTAGTTTTCTATGCCGGAACAGTAGCCCAGTTCAACCATCATCTCGATATCGAACATGGTGCGCTGCTCAAGACGCTGCGCCTCGACCAGCTTGTTGAGCTTGCGCAGCTCTTCGAGACGCTGTTTCAGCTCCGCCTTGATCTCATCGATTGCGCCAAGAACCGTTTCACGCGGTGTCGCATAGTGGGTTTTCGGATAGACCGAGTATCGCGGCACTGTCCGCAGCATCGCACCTGTCAGCGGATCGAACAGGCTGAGCTTCTCGATCTCCTCGTCAAACATCTCGATACGCACCGCCTCGTCATCCGATTCGGCGGGATAGATATCGATGACATCTCCGCGCACACGGAAAGTGCCGCGCTCCAGCGCCACGTCATTGCGCTTGTACTGCAGTTCCGCCAGGCGGTGCAAAATGGCGCGCTGATCCATCAACTCGCCGCGCGACAGGTGCAGCATCATCCCCAGGTAGGCAACCGGATCACCCAGTCCATAGATGGCTGAAA
>JAIVTC010000093.1:0-9440 GCA_048629055.1 Candidatus Bathyarchaeota archaeon | reverse complement strand
ACACCGGAAAAACTATGTCAAGTTAATGGGAAGCTATTTTGCTCGAAACCCAATGAAATCGCGACTCTCAGGCAGAGATCGTTTATGTACTATACATAGTTGGGTACTATACATAAGGAGCAACTCCGGCCATTCAGATTCGTCATGATGAAAGTGTTTCAGCCTGCTGATCCAGGGTAGCGAGGGTGGCTTCAAATTTGGCCATACGTGGAATTTCATAGACTGAGACAATCCAAGAACTTGCACCAAATATCTTCATCAGGGTAGGAATGCTCCGGCATCTCTTTGGTAACTCGAATCTAAAGAGCCAACAACCCCGAACACAAAGTGACTAACAGAGTGACTAAAAACAGGAATCAAACGAAAAAGGCTTAGCCAGAACCGGCTAAGCCTTTGATTTATATGGCGCGCCCGGAAGGATTCGAACCTCCGACCACCTGGTTCGTAGCCAGGTACTCTATCCAGCTGAGCTACGGGCGCGTATGCTCATTATGAGGATGCGCATTTTGATGTGTTATACCTCTTTTGTCAAATATATCTGCGCTCATGCAGTCAGCAATCTGAGAGTGAGAGATAGCTAACAAGTTGGAAATATTTTAAACTGCTCTGGAAGTCAGACCCTCACCCCAACCCCCTCCCGAAGGGCGAGGGAGCCAAACCAGTGGAACCAGCGGTTCTGAGCGCTATCATCTCTACCAGCATCTACAAGGAAAACTGTCAGAATGAGCAATCCCCAGGCGCCGGAGAGCCACCATGTTGTGAATAACCAGGCAGCAAGTTCACTTCCTGAAGCGCCGCATGCACTCTCCGCCGACGCCATCGTCGAGCAACTTAACTCCTCAATATCCGGCATCACCAGCGAAGATGCAGAGTCCAGGCTTCGGCAGTATGGACCGAACAGCCTGCCACGCTCCAGCCCCCCTGCCCTGGTGATGATTTTTCTCTCCCAGTTTGTCAGCCCGCTGATCTATGTTCTGGTTGCAGCGGCCATCTTTTCCGTGGCGATACAGGAGTGGTCGGATGCGGCCTTTATCACCGGCGTGCTGTTGATCAATGCCATCATCGGCACCATCCAGGAGTTCTCCGCACAGCGCGCAGCGACCGCGCTGCAGCAACTCGTCACGACTCAAAGCCGTGTGCTGCGCGACGGCGACACATTCGAAATCGACGCCGAAAAGCTGGTGCCAGGCGATATTCTGCTGCTGGAGTCGGGTGAGAAGATTCCGGCGGACGTGCGCCTGTTGTCCAGTCATGATCTTGAGATTGACGAGTCGCTGCTGACAGGAGAGTCGGTATCTGTCCTCAAAAAAGCTGATGATCTGCTGGATGCTGACACCTTTCTCGGCGATCGTTGCAACATGGTCTTTGCCGGCACCATGGTAGAGCGCGGCAGGGGCAACGGTATTGTGGTTGCAACTGCGCTGTCAACGGAGCTGGGAGCGATTGCCTCCGAGGTTATTCACGGAGAATCTGCCAAACCGCCGTTGCTGGTTCGCATGGAGACCTTTACGCACCGCATAGCCATTTTCGTTGGTGTCGCCGCTTTGCTCATGGCCGCCGTCTCTTTCTCCCGCGGCATGCCGTTTCATGAGATCTTCATGCTCTCTGTGGCGCTTGCGGTTTCCGTCATTCCTGAAGGATTGCCTGTTGCACTCACTGTTGCACTCGCCATCGGCATGCGGCGCATGGCAAAACGCAATGTCATCATTCGTCGTCTGCTGGCAGTGGAATCGCTCGGCTCCTGCACCTACATCGCAACTGACAAGACCGGCACCCTGACTGTCAATGAGCTGACGGCCCGGCGCATCTGTTTTCCCAATGGTGATCTCTGGAAAATCTCTGGTGAAGGGATGACTCCTGTGGGTGAAATCCAGCCGCCGCATGCCTCGCCTTCAGATGAAGAGAGTGCATTGCTGGAACGCTTGTCTCTTGCTTCGATCCTGAGCAACGATGCCTTTCTGGGGATGCACGATCATCAATGGATGCATTCAGGCGATGCCGTTGATGTGGCCCTGCTGGTGATGTCACACAAGGCAGGAATTGTCAAAGCACAGACGATCAATGCCTTTCCGGAGGTGAGCACCCTGCCCTTCGAGTCGGAGCGTCTCTTTTCCGCCAGCCTCAATCAGATTGGCGACAGACGCTGCATGTTCGTCAAAGGCGCCTTTGAGAAACTGCTGCCGATGTGCGCCGCCATGGCATTGCCGGGACAGGATGTTGCTATCGACACATCCAGCCTTGAGCAGCAGGCGAATGATCTTGCCCGCCAGGGGTTTCGCGTCATTGCTATTGCCACAGGCGACAAACAGCCCCCTGACGGAGAAGTTTTCGCCGAGCAGCACCTGCACGGCCTGACGCTGCTTGGCATGGTCGGCATGATTGATCCATTGCGCGCGGAAGCAAAAGAGGCGTTGGCAGCTTGCCGTGAAGCAGGCATCGAAGTGGCAATGGTGACAGGCGATCACCCTGCCACCGCATTCGCCATCGCCAAAAAGCTGGGATTGGCGACCGATAAAGCGCAGATCGTCACGGGGCCGCAACTGCACGCCGCTGCCAGCGAGCAGGAGATCGATCAACTGACCCGCCATGCGCATGTATTTGCACGCGTCGAGCCTTCACAAAAACTCGACATCGTACACTCCCTGCAGCGCAACGGACACTTTGTGGCGGTCAGTGGTGACGGCGCCAATGATGCGCCGGCATTAAAGGCGGCGCAGGTCGGTGTCGCCATGGGCAAGAGCGGCACTGACGTTGCCCGGGAAACTGCGGACATCATCATTACGGATGACAATTTCAACTCCATCGTCGCCGGTATCGAAGAGGGGCGCATCGCCTACGCCAATGTGCGCAAGGTGATATTCCTGTTGATCTCGACCGGTGCTGCAGAACTGGTTCTGTTTACCCTGGCGCTGATAAGCGGTCTCCCCCTGCCCCTGCTGGCGGTGCAGCTGCTGTGGCTGAATCTGGTGACCAATGGTATTCAGGATGTTGCGCTGGCATTCGAACCAGGTGAAGGTGATGAACTGCGCCATCCACCACGCCCGCCCAAAGAGCCAATCTTCAATCGCCTCATGATCGAGCGGGTCATCAGCTCTGCTCTGGTCATCGGCATCGTTGCATTTTCCCTCTACAGGACTCTGCTGGATTGGGGTTATACGCTTGATGAAGCGCGCAACGGCACCCTTCTGCTGATGGTGTTGTTTGAGAATGCGCATGTCTTCAACTGCCGCTCGGAAACACGCTCCATCTTGCGCCACAATCCGATGCGCAACCGCATACTGCTGTTCGGCACGGCGATCGCTCAATTGATACATATCGGCGCCATGTATACCCCCTGGTTCAGTGATGTTCTGAAAATCCAGCCGGTTTCGCCACAACACTGGCTTTCACTGCTGGGACTGGCGCTGTCGGTTGTCGTGATCATGGAACTGCAAAAGCTGTGGTGGCGGCGCAGCGGAAAAGCCAACCACAAATTCTCAGAGTCCATATAGGATGTGCTGAGGTACGAAGCGCATCAATCTGAAAATTACGCGAACGATGCGGTTCGCCTACGTCATACATGGATGTATAAGTGTCGCCAGAGGCAGGCCGTTCCTGCGCATCCTGCGCCCACGGCATTTGTACATCCGTGTACGGCAGATGCCGGAAGCGACCATGGACGTAGGTGAGGGCGTGAGCAGGACGCGGAAGCTTCGCAAGCTCACTGTCATTTCGACCGCAGGGAGAAATCTTGAATACCCGAGTGTCCAATAAATCGGTAAGATTTCTCCCTGCGGTCGAAATGAGACATGATAAACACACAACTTCTAAGAACATACAGAGATTATGAGTAATCCAATCACAAGAATATTTCGTACTACTGCTTGCTGCAGCCTCATACTGTTCACATTGCCGTTGCCTGCCGAAGAACAAGCCGTGTCACCGGACATCAACAGCTATTTTCAAAATCCTGACTGGCAGCAGTGGGTCAACACCTTTGAACGTACCGGCAGGGAGGTGTATGACAAGCGCCATGCAATCGTTGCAGCAAGCAGCGTCAAAGCGGGAATGGTTGTAGCGGACATCGGCGCCGGCACGGGGCTGTTTACGCGGCTCTTTGCGGACAGGGTGGGAGCAGCAGGCAAGGTTTATGCGGTCGACATCTCGCGGCCATTTGTTGAAAATATCCTGCGAACTTCACATGAGCAGGGATTCGAAAATGTTGAAGGCGTGGTCAATAGTGACAAGGATGTCTCACTGCCGGCTGATTCAATCGATATCGCTTTTCTGGTCGATACCTACCATCATTTCGAATACCCCGTCAGCATGCTTGCTTCGATCCGGAAATCGCTTGGAGCAGACGGCACTCTCATCATCATAGATTTCCGGCGTGATCCGCATCGCAGTTCCAACTGGGTCATGGGCCACGTCCGCGCCGGCAAAGATGCCGTCATTGATGAAGTGACCGGGGCCGGCTTCCAGTTGATTGATGACAAACCGCTGCTGCGCACAAACTACTACCTGGAATTCAGGAAGAGAGATGCAGGATGAACTGTATACGATCTCCCGGCGCACTGAAGGTTCCTCACGCCATAAACTCCAGCCCTTTGCGATCCACAAGATCAAGCAGTTTCAAGGATGCTCCGTTTGGTTTCTTTTGCCCCCGCTCCCATTTCTGTATGGTGGAGAGACTAATATTCAGATAAACAGCAAATACTGCCTGGCTTGCCCTGTTATATTGCCGGATTTGTTTGATTTGGGCAGCTGTATACTTTTTTACAGGCGGCAAACACAAGGCATCAAACTCTCGCATGGTTGTGGTATCCATGACACCAGCTGTATGAAGCCCCTCAGCCGTCTCATGAATTGTATCCAATATCGATTTATCCATCTTTGCCTACCTCTATCAGTTCATTGACACGCAAGGCACTCGTCAACGTCTTATCGTCATAGTTCAGTAAATGCGTCGCCAACAATTTTAACGCCTTCAACTCCTTCGTTGAAATATTGGCCCGTTTGTTCTTGGCGAAGCCATAAATGAAAAAGGCTCTACTCTTTAACTTGAAGGCGATGATCGTTCGAGCACCACCACTTTTGCCTCGTTGTCGAAGAGCAACACGCTTCTTATAGATATGACCTCCAAGATCTGCATCATTGAGGCCTCGCTCCATCTCGGAGATAGCCTTTTGCAATAAATCGTTATCAAGCCCCTCTTTTTCCGTCCATTTGCAGAACTGCTTTGTTTTAAAAATTCGCATGCTGCTTCCTTACATATACAATGATCATTGTAGCACTAAGTGCCATACTTTACCAGTTACCTGCACAATTCCAGCTTGCCACTCTGCTCCTGACTTCATATCATTCGGCACACAGCTTCTGTAGGGGTAAAACAATGCATTATTCACGAATCCTGTTCATAATCGCTCTGCTCGGCTTCGCATCCACCAGCCAGGCTGCACAACCCTCTTTTGACTGCAGCAAGGCGAGCGGCGGTATCGAGGAACTCATCTGTCAAAATGATGAACTCGCAGCACTCGATCGCAAGTTGACCAGGTATTTCAAGCTGGCAACTGAAAATTATCCTGCCGAAGAGCTCAAAACCTTGAAAACCATACAACGAGGCTGGATCAAGGGGCGCAACGACTGCTGGAAATCAGATGACAAACCCGGGTGTGTGCGCAACGAATACCAGCTGCGAATCACCGATCTTCAGATCACCACGGGGTCGACTGAAATAAGCAACTCAGCGGTGTTTCTCTGCAACCCGGAGAAACACGACTCCATCACAGCCGTTTTCTATAATGGGACCGAACTGCCCGCTGTCGTGCTGACGCGTCTCTCCGACGAGGTGGATGAGCAGAAACTGCTGTTTCTCAGCCGCTCCGGCAGCGGCGCGAAATATCTGGGGCAAAATGTACAATTCTGGAGCAAAGGCTCTGAAGCGATTGTCACATGGGGAGTCAATGATACTGCAGAGTTTAAATGCAAGCTTGATGCGGGAAACCCTGGTGGGATCTGATCTGGCGAATAGCGCTTGCCAGACCCCTGCCCTGCAGCGAAACAGACCAGTACCGTGAGCCGCCCCGTCCTGGTCAAGACCGGGGCTGGACGTCGAGACCCGGCTCATTCGCTAAAAAGAGAAATCAGCCGCAAGTGGACCTGAAGAAACAATTTCACTACTCGCCCTGCTACTGCGAAGAGAATGTCTGGCAACTCTGCCGGGAGCCGCAATTTCAGGGACGACCTGCCTTTGTGGTATTTGCATCCAATGCCGAAAAGAGTTGTGCGATCTGGCACCACCGTGCTGCACATTCGCCTGATGCCCCGATGATCTGGGACTACCACGTCATCCTACTGAGCAAAGAGCGAAAACGCGGCTGGCTGGTGTGGGATCTCGACACCACCCTGGATTTCCCTGTTAAAGCCGAAACCTGGCTGCAGCTCTCTTTTGCCATGGATCGCAGCATCCCTGAAACCTACAGGCCGCTATTTCGTTTGCTGACCCCGCAGGAGTACCTTCAACATCTCTCTACCAACCGTTCCCACATGCGCGATAAAAACGGTAACTGGCTGGCGCCTCCGCCCGAATGGGAACCCCCTTTTCAACCTGAGTTGGGCATGAACCTGTTCCGTTTTGTGCACATGGAGGAGGAATTCGTGGGAAAAGTGCTGAATCTACCTGCGATGTGGAGGCGTTTTTCCGGAGTCCGACCAAGCCAGCAGGGATAGACATCTCCTATACCGTCTCTGCTCTTTTGACGACTTTGCCGCCTGTGTCCAGATAAGTTCTCAAAAAGCCCGTGTGATTGTTGTCATTGCCGCGTCGCCTTCAGCTCCTCGCAATGACATCTGTTTTAAAATGTGTATTCAATGCACGGACTTATTGAGAAGTTACACGTCCAGATAGAAGTACATTGAAACTTCTCAAGAAATACGCACATTGTTGTTCGTTGCTGCACAACATGTGCTGGTACTATGGACACATTCGATAAGAATTACAGTGTGGATTCAAGGGCCGGTTGGGCAATCAATCGGGGCTTCACTCACTCAGGTCTATCATCATGGGCAAGATATTTATCTCATACCGCAGGGCTGATTCCGAATATGTCGTCGGAAGAATCTACAGTGATTTGTGCGCCGCCTATGGGAAAAAGAATATTTTCAAGGATGTCGACTCGATTCCTCTGGGTGTCGATTTCAGGGATGAGATCGCAAAGATCGTTCATGACTGCGACATACTGATCGCCCTGATCGGTGAACATTGGTCGACAATCACTGACGAAGCGGGAACAACCAGGATCAACGATCCGGACGACTATTTAAGAATAGAAGTCGAAGAGGCCTTGAAGAGAGATATCCCGGTCATTCCGATTATTACCAGCAATGCAAAGTTACCCGGTGAGGATGATCTGCCCGATTCATTGAAAAAACTGGCATTCCGCAATGCCATCCAGGTGCGTCCGGATCCGGATTATAAGTCCGATTTCAACAGACTGAAGGAGAACATCGACAGGATCTATCGCAAGCCAATTAGCAAACGTTACTTCCTGGCTGTCATACCTCTTCTTATCGTTGCGGCAGCCATCTTTTATGCTTACAAAACTTTTACTTCTGAACATGGAGCCGAGCCCACGCCAAAACCAGAACCCGAAGTAATTGTTACAGCACCATCACCGACTCCTGTACAGCCCCCCGCCCCTGCCCCACCACCCAAAAACCTGCCGGTTGAACAAACGCCGGCTTTCATGATTCGCCAGCTGACAGATGCAGACCTCGCCGGAAAATCCAGGAAGCAACTAGACAGGATGCGCAACGAGATCTACGCCCGTCATGGCCGTCGCTTCAACCGCTCCGACCTGCAGACTCATTTCGATCAACAACCCTGGTACCAGCCCCGCTATGCGCCGAACGAATTCCCCACCTCAAAGCTCTCGGAGATTCAAATGAATAATGTGCTGTTCATCCGCTCTTACCAGCAGCGCATGCACTGATGGAGACAGGCAATGCCTGACGGGACTGATGCCATAGTCATCCTCGGCGCAGCCGTCTATCCCTGCGGCAAACCGAGTCCCACGCTGCTTCGCCGTGTCGAGTGGGGTATCGAACTGCTCAAACGGGGGGAAGCACAATGGTTGCTTGCCAGCGGAGGTGCGGGCGGGCGCGAGCCATCCGAAGCTCAAGTGATGCGGCGCATCGCTGTTGAGCGCGGCATTCCGTACCAGCACATCCTCCTCGAAGAACGCGCTGAATCAACCTGGGAGAACGCCAGGGAGTGTGCAAAGATCATCCGGGAGCAGGGCTGGCGACAGGTCATCCTGGTGACTGACTCTTACCATCTCCCACGTTCTCTGCTTGCATTTCGCGCCTTCGGCGTCAATGCCACTCCCTGTCTCATCTGCCGGGGTCATAGCGGAACCACTACCCGCACTACACTGCTGCACCACCTGCGGGAACTCCCGGCGATCCCCTACTATGCACTGCGCTCTCTTTATCAGCGCGTAACAAGCATCTGAACAAGTTGTTATTTTGACATGGATGCCTCAGTTCATGACTTCTACCAGAGTGAATGCCAGGGTATGTAGTAAGCGATGGGGCAGATAATCATCAGTGCAAGAAATGGAAGAGTAGATTTGAACAGGGTGGCAATCGCTCTGCCAAATCGCTGGCTGGCGATAAATTGATTGATACTAGTGCTCCGTCAAGGTTGTATTGATGGAGCACTAGGCTGCGGTGTTGGATATCTGATTTCAAGATTGGCGAAGTTTCAATAAATCCACGCTATTGCAACATTAGTTTTTACAGGGTATAGTCTCGCCTCATCTGACGAAAGAAACGTGAAGTTCTATGTCTCTGCTGTCTCTGCAAAAGATCCCGGTTCTAATTATCTCTATCATTGTCACACTGTCTGGAGTGTCGCAGGATGCAATGGCGGGATCCAGGTTCTCTCTTTTCGGCTCCGTCTCTTTCAACGGCAAAGCGATTAACGTACCTTACCTAGCTGATAAAAAAACGACACTGAATCAGGATGCCAACAAAGCCAGCCTGAAAGATAGCCTGGGAACGGATCTTCTTGTACTCCCACGGACAAAGGGGGTAGCGGCCAAATTAAAACATCGGCCATACGCAGCTATCATAAAAGAAAAATCAACAAAATACGGCGTACGCGCAGAGCTGGTGCACGCTGTCATACAGGCAGAGTCATCCTATAATCCAAGGGCGGTCTCGCATGCAGGCGCCGTAGGCCTGATGCAGTTGATGCCGGCAACCGCCAAACGCTTTGGTGTCAGTGACAGCAAAAACCCAAGGCAAAACATCGATGGCGGGGTACGCTACTTGCGGTTCCTGCTCGACTATTTTGATAATAATCTGAAGCTTGCCGTTGCCGGTTATAACGCAGGCGAAAATGCAGTGATCAAGCATGGAAGCAAAATCCCCCCATACAGGGAGACGCGGCAATACGT
>JAIVTC010000092.1:0-2849 GCA_048629055.1 Candidatus Bathyarchaeota archaeon | reverse complement strand
TTGCCGGCCAAGTGTCATCTGCATGTCGCTGCCGGCGATCAGCTGAGCATTGAGACCCCCGGAGGAGGAGGTTTTGGCAAGGAGTAATGGTTCGAGCGCCATCGCGGTGAGAAGATCGTGTAACTATCGTGCTCAGCCGGAAAATGCTCCTGCGATACCGGCACTTCCGCCATCCATGGCGGTTGGAAGAGCACTCCTGCATTTGTAGTATAGCTGTGTTGCAGGAGCGGCCTTCCGGCAGCGAAATGCATCTTTTCCACAATCTGCCGGGCTGGGAATAAAAAAGTGACAGTTACATGAAATTACACAGAAACGACGATAAAAATATTTTATAAGACATTGAAATAACAATAAAAATAAATAATTGTACAAAAATTGTACAATTTAAAGAAAGCCAATAAATAACCTGATAATGTGTCAAATTACAGAAGTTTTTAACAGAGTTATCCACAGGGTTTGTGGATAAGAGATGCGATCAATGAGATATGGCTGTTAAACGACGACTGAAAATCGCAATAGTTGCAGGAATTCTGCTGCTTCTACTGCTGGCAATCCTGCTGGTGACCTGGGTGACCGGGGCCTTTCTGCAGCTGGTGCAGCAGATGGAGGCGCAGCCCGCCTGGGTCATGCTGCTCTATCTTGCTGTCATTCTGCTACTGCTCATAGTGACTGTGGCAGCTCTGTGGTGGTTGTTTCGCCCCTCTAAAAAAAGGGCGACGCAATCGGAAGATCAGCAGCCGCCGACCCGGGAAGAGCTTGAGAAGCAGCTGCTGCAGGCGCAGCAACAGGGCGTCAGCACTGCCAGGGTCGAACAGGAGCTGAAGAAGCTGCAGCAGCGCAAAGAGGCCGGGGTTGTATACATCGCCCTGTTCGGCGAGATCAGCAGCGGCAAGTCAACGCTGATCAAGGCGCTGCTTCCTGATGCGCAGGTCGAGATCTCTGCCCGTGGCGGCAGCACCCGCGAGATCCATGAGTATCACTGGCAGAGCGCAGCAGGGGATGAGCTGGTGCTCACCGATATGCCGGGGCTCAATGAAGCGCAGGGCAGCCTCGATCAGGTTGCCGCCGATGAGGCGCAGCGCAGTCATATCGTTATCTTTGTCACCAACGGCGATCTGACGCGCACCGAATATGACGCCATGAGCTGGTTGCAGGAGTTGAAAAAACCACTGCTGCTGGTGATCAACAAGGCCGAGTGGTTTAGCAGGGAGGATCTGCAGCTGCTGCATGACTCCATTCAGGCGCGCTTTGCCGATCTCGTGGTGGTGGACGTGACAGCCAGTGGTGAGGAGCTGGTGATACGCCAGCTGCCTGACGGTAGTGAGGAGAGGGTGATGCGTCCGCGTCCTCCGCGGGTGGATAAACTCGCAGCGGCGCTGCAGCGGATCATCGACACCCATGGCCAGGTTCTCGACGAGCTGCGGGATTCTGCGGTGTTTGTGCTGGCGCAGAACAAACTGCATGCCGCCATCAATGAAGAGCGCGCTGCGCAGGCGGAAAAGGTGGTTTCCACCTACACCAAAAGAGCGGTGGTCGGCGCCATGGCGGCTGTTGCTCCCGGCACAGATCTGCTGATACAGGGGTTCCTGGCGACCCGCATGATCAAGGCGTTGTCCACCCTCTACGAAGTCCCGGCGCGCGAGGCGGATACAGATCTGCTGATCGAGCTGGTGCAAAAACATGTCGGCAAGACCATGACGCTGATCCTGGCCATTGCCGGCAACGGCCTCAAGGCTTTTCCCGGGATCGGTACGCTGACCGGGGGCTTAATGCATGCAGTCGCTTATGGCATGATCTTCAACACGCTGGGGCATGCCGTCGCCAGCTCCCTGCAGTCACGTGGCGAACTGCGTCCACTGGTTGCTTCACAACTCTTTCAGGAACACCTGGGTGACGATCTGGAAGCGTCTGCAAGACGCTATGCCAAAATGGCCATCAAACAGCTCCGCAACGACCGGGAGTAACAGCGGCGACGATCATCTGCAGCTGGCGCGCGAAAGCCTGCGCGAGTTGCTGGAAGATCCGCGTGTGCCTGAATCTGTGCGTGAAGAGCTGGCCGGCGACTACCAGCAGCTTGAACTCCTGCTGCGAAAGCTGGAGCAGGAGGAGATCCATATCGCCGTATTCGGCCGCGTCAGCGTCGGCAAGTCAGCACTGCTGAACGCGCTGCTGTCCCACACCCGCTTCGCGACAAGCCCGCTGCATGGCGAGACCCGTGAAGTGGCGATGGGGCAGTGGAGTGAATACCGGGATGGCAATGTGTTGCTGATGGATACCCCCGGCATCAACGAGGTCGAGGGTGAGGCGCGTGAACGCCTTGCTGCCGAGGTGGCGGGCAGAGCCGACCTGGTGCTGTTTGTCGTCGATGGCGATCTCACTGCAACGGAACGCAATGCGCTGCAGCTGCTTGAAGATCGCCATCTGCCGGTGCTGCTGATCTTCAACAAGATCGACCGCTATACGCTGCAGCAGCAACAGGAGATTCTCGAGTCACTAAAGCAGCATACCTCTGGATTGATCAATGCAGAGGATATCGTCACCGCGACGGCGGATCCATCACTGCAGATCATTGTACGCGTCGCCGAGGATGGCAGTGAAACCGAGACTACCCGGCAGCCGGAAATCGATGTCGAAGCCGTGCGCACGCGCCTGTGGCAAATCCTCGAAAAGGAGGGGAAATCCCTGGCGGCCGTCAATGCCTCGCTGTTTGCCGGTGACATCGGCGATCAGATCGGCGAGCGCATCATGCTGGCCAAACGTCACATGGGCGCCCAGCTGATTCGCACCGACTGCATCGCCAAGGGAGTAGCCGTCGCCCTCAATCCGGTTCCCGTTGCGGATCTGGTTGC
>JAIVTC010000091.1:0-5961 GCA_048629055.1 Candidatus Bathyarchaeota archaeon | reverse complement strand
TCGAGCCGCAGCCACTGGAATATTTCCAGCCGCACAAGGCTCCCAGCAGACTGACGCGCCTGCGTGAAAAACTGACGGTAATCAAGGCGGCAGGCATCGATTATGTACTGGTGCTGCCGTTTGGACGCAGGCTGGCAACCATGGGCGCCGAAGCCTTTATCGACGAGATTCTGGTCAAAGGGCTGGGGATTCAGCATCTCTATGTGGGAGATGATTTTCGCTTTGGTCGCGCTCGCTGCGGCGATGTGGGGCTGTTGCATGAAGCGGGGCGTGATCTCGGTTTTCATGTCGATGATCTGCAGACCGTCACCGCAGGCGGTGAACGCATCAGTTCTACACGCATTCGCAAGCTGCTGGTTGCCGGCGACCTGCAGGCGGCGTCAAAGTTGCTGGGGCGCTCCTATACAATCTGCGGGCGGGTCTCCCACGGCGACAAACGCGGCCGCACCATCGGCTTTCCCACTCTGAATATCCAGCTGCATCGCCCGGTCAGTCCGCTGCGCGGTGTTTATGCTGTGAAGGTACATGGAGTGGATGACAGGGCGTTGCCAGGGGTAGCCAACATCGGCAACCGGCCTACAGTAGAGGGTGATCCCCGCTTTCTGCTGGAGGTGCATCTGTTCGATTTCGACCGCAGCATCTATGGAGCGCATGTGGGGGTGGAGTTTGTCTCCCGCATTCGTGACGAAATGAAATTTGATTCATTTGATGCGCTGCGTAAGCAGATTACTGCCGACTCGCAGCAGGCGAGGCGCATCCATGAAGGAAAGAATTAACCACGAAAGTCACGAAAAACACGAAAAAAAGAAAATTAACCACAGATACACACAGATGAAGAGATGTCATAACATCTGTGTTGATCTGTGTTCATCTGTGGTTAAAAATAAACGCCCCCGAATGAGCGACGAGTTACTTATTTTCATATAGATGCAACTGGAACAGAGACAGTGACAAAGAGTTATAAAGAGACCCTCAATCTTCCTAAAACCGGTTTTCCGATGAAGGCGAACCTGGCTCAGCGCGAGCCGAATATGCTGCATCAGTGGGAGCACAGCGATCTCTATGGGAAGATTCGTGAAAACTGCGCAGGCAGGCCAAAATTCATTCTGCATGACGGCCCCCCCTATGCCAATGGTCAGATTCATATCGGCCATGCGGTCAACAAGGTATTGAAAGATATCATTATCAAAAGCCGCACCCTGGATGGCTTCGACACACCCTATGTGCCGGGCTGGGATTGCCACGGCCTGCCGATCGAACTGCAGGTGGAGAAGAAGATCGGCAAGCCCGGGCGTAAAGTGACCGCCGCTGAGTTCCGCAAGGCGTGCCGCACCTATGCGGGCAAGCAGGTCGACGGGCAGCGTGAAGATTTCAAACGTCTCGGGGTGCTCGGGGAGTGGGCGAATCCCTACCTCACCATGAACTATTCCTATGAAGCCAACATCATTCGCTCGCTGGGAAAAATCGTTGCCAATGACCACCTGGAAAAAGGCTATAAGCCGGTACACTGGTGCACCGACTGCGGATCAGCCCTGGCTGAAGCAGAAGTAGAGCACCAGGAGAAAGAGTCCTATGCGATCGACGTGCGCTTCGCCTGCGTTGATGAAGAGGCGCTGTTTGCGGCTTGTCACTCGGTGCCCGATCATCATGGCGAGGGTCCGTTATCTGTGGTGATCTGGACGACCACTCCGTGGACACTTCCCGCCAACCGGGCGGTAGCGCTGAATCCGGGACTCGAATATGTGGTCGTACAGTGTCACGGAGAGCGTGGCAACGAGCGGCTGCTGGTTGCAGAGGGCCTGCTCAAAGAGACCATGGATCGCTGGAATATCGAAAAATATCATGTGCTGGCCTATGCCAATGGCGCTGCGTTCGAGGGGCTGCAGCTGCAGCACCCCTTCTATGAGCGTCATGTACCGCTCATTCTGGGCGAGCATGTCACCCTGGATGCGGGCACTGGCGCGGTGCATACTGCTCCCGGCCATGGTGTCGAGGACTTTGTTGTCGGGCAGAAGTATGGTCTTGCCGTCGATAATCCGGTTGGCGGCAATGGCGTCTTCGAAGAGGGCACTGAACTGTTTGCCGGTGAGCACGTCTTCAAGGCGAACGAACATGTCATCGAGGTGCTGCAGCAACAGAATGCGCTGCTGCACATGGAGCGCGTCACGCACAGCTATCCACACTGCTGGCGTCACAAGACCCCGATTATCTTCCGTGCAACGCCGCAGTGGTTTATCAGCATGCAGAAGAACGGACTGCGCAAGGCGGCCCTGACGGAGATCGGCAAGGTCGAGTGGCTGCCGGAGTGGGGCAAGGCGCGTATCGAAGGCATGGTCGAGGGCCGCCCGGACTGGTGTATTTCGCGGCAGCGCACCTGGGGCGTGCCGATTGCACTCTTTGTGCACAAACAGACAGGTGATCTGCATCCCGACACGGCCGATCTCATCGAGAAGGTGGCTCAGGCCGTAGAGCTGCAGGGTGTCGAGGCCTGGTTCTCAATGCAGGCAGAGGAGCTGCTGGGTGAGGATGCAGAACACTATGAGAAGGTGACAGATACCCTGGATGTGTGGTTTGACTCCGGTGTCTCCCATGCCTGTGTGCTGCAGCAGCGTGAGCAGTTGCACTCTCCTGCGGATCTCTACCTGGAGGGTTCTGACCAGCATCGCGGCTGGTTCCAGTCTTCATTGATGACATCCACTGCGATGTATGGATGTGCTCCCTACAAACAGGTGCTGACGCATGGTTTTACAGTCGATGCCCAGGGGCGCAAGATGTCCAAGTCTGTGGGGAATGTGCTGCAGCCGCAGAAGGTGATGAAAAACCTCGGTGCCGATATCATTCGTCTGTGGGTGGCAGGAACAGATTATCGCGGCGAGATGAATGTCTCCGACGAGATTCTCAAGCGTACCGCAGATGCCTATCGCCGTATTCGCAACACCACGCGCTATCTGCTCTCCAACCTGCATGGCTTTGATCCTGCGCAGCATCTGCTTGCTGCTGACGAGATGCTGCCGCTGGACCGCTGGGCCGTGGATTGCGCCGCCAAATTGCAGCAGGAGATCATCGCTGCCTACAAAGAGTACCAGTTTCACCTGATCTACCAGAAGATTCAGAATTTCTGCATCAACGAGATGGGTGGCTTCTATCTGGATGTCACCAAGGATCGTCAATATACCTGTCCGGCTGAGAGTGTGGCGCGTCGTTCGAGCCAGACAGCCATGTATCATATTGTAGAAGCGCTGCTGCGCTGGTTGTCTCCGATTCTGAGCTTTACCGCCGATGAGGCGTGGCAGCATCTTCCCGGAGAGCGCAGCGAATCCGTGTTCCTCGAGACCTGGTATGAGGGATTATTCGAGCTGACAGAGAGTGACGTGATCAGCGCCGCACAGTGGCGGCTGATCATGGCCGCCCGCTCTGCCGTGGGCAGGGAGCTGGAGCTGCTGCGCAAGGAGGGTGGTATCGGCTCATCCCTGGATGCGGAGGTGACGCTCTACTGCGATGCCGAGCTGCATGCCGCGCTGGCGCAATTACACGACGAGCTGCGTTTTGTGTTGATTACTTCACAGGCGAAATTGTTGAGCGAGGCGCCGGATGATGCACGCGACACCGAGCTGGCGGGGCTGAAAGTGATGGTGGCAGCCTCGCAGCAACCGAAGTGTGAACGCTGCTGGCATCACGTAGAAGATGTGGGGAGTGACGAGGCGCACCCCGCTCTTTGCGGTCGCTGCATCACCAATATTGATGGCGAAGGCGAACAGCGGAAGTATGCCTGATGCTCAAATGGTTGTGGCTGTCAATTGCTGTGATTGTTATCGATCAGCTGAGCAAGTTGTGGGTCGACAATAATTTGCTGCTGCATGCAAGGCTGCCGCTCATCGATGGCTATTTTGATCTGACCCTCGCCTACAACCCAGGCGCTGCATTCAGCTTTCTGGCGGACGCCGGCGGCTGGCAGCGCTGGTTTTTTACCATCCTCTCAACTGTTGTCACGATTATCCTGGTTGTCTGGCTGAAGCGCCTGCCGGCGCACGAAAAGATCAATGCAGCAGCCCTGGCGCTGATCATCGGTGGCGCTATCGGCAACCTGATCGACCGCATTGCCTACGGACATGTCATCGATTTTTTACTGGTCTACTATCAACAATGGTCCTGGCCCGCCTTCAACGTAGCGGACAGTGCCATCAGCGTCGGCGTCGTGCTGATGCTGCTGGCGTTGTTTCACTCCTCACCATCACAGTCGGAGTAGCTGATGGCGCAACTGTTCCAGATTCATCCGGAGAATCCGCAGTCACGGCTGATCAGCCAGGCAGTGGAGATTATTCACTCCGGAGGCGTCATCATCTATCCAACGGATTCAGGCTATGCGTTGGGATGCCATACCGGTGACAAGAAGGCGATGGATCGCATCCGCACTATTCGTCAGCTGGATAACAAGCATAACTTCACGCTGCTGTGCCGCGATCTCTCTGAAATTGCACTCTATGCAAAAGTCAGCAACAGCCACTACCGGCTCATCAAGAGCCTCACGCCCGGTCCCTATACCTTCATCCATAAGGCGACCAAGCAGGTGCCGCGCAGGTTGCAGCATCCCCGACGTAAAACCATCGGTATTCGCGTGCCGGATAACCCGATTGCGCTGGCGCTGCTGGAGAGGCTCAATGAACCCTTGATGAGCAGCACCCTGATACTTCCAGGCGATGAGATGCCATTGACAGATCCTTACGAGATGCGCCAGATCCTCGGTCACCAGGTCGATCTGATCATCGATGGTGGCTACTGCGGTATTGAACCGACCACCGTGGTGCTGATGGAAGACGAGATACCCGAGGTGGTGCGCGTGGGTCTTGGTAATATCGATGTGTTCGAGCAATGAAGAGGGCGTTCCTCCCTGTCTGGCAGCTGATTCTATTGCTGTTGGTGATGCCGCCTGCGCAGGCTGAGAGAGTCTCTTCGCCAACAAAGATCCATTATGGCGAAAAGACGTCAGGAATCAGGCCGTTGGGGATCGTCAAGATCAACACAAAAAGCGCCGATGGCGTTCACATCACCGGGATTTCGGCGCTGGCATGGGATCAGGATGAAGAGCTGCTCTATGGTGTGACGGATAAGGGACTCCTGCATCATCTGCGTCCCATATTTGACAATGGGAAGCTGGTTGCAGTCGATCTGATCGCCACTTACAAGCTGCACAACAAGGATGGCAAGCGTCTCAAGGGAAAGCACCGGGATTCTGAAGGCGCCTTTGTCATCAATGCCGAAAACGGCATCCGGGGTGACTCCGAACTGGTGGTCTCCTTTGAGAAAATTCCACGCATCATCCGTTTTACATCGCGGGGGGAAATGGTCGAGCCTTACGCTCTGCCACCGATACTGACCCATGTGAAGAACTACCGCACCGCCAACCAGATGCTGGAGGCTGTCACCCTGCATCCTGAAAAAGGGGTGCTCACCATCGCGCAGCGTCCGATGAAAGGCAGAAAGAACCAGCGCCTCTATGCATTGAGTGGTGAGAGCTGGGAGTACCACATGGAGAAGCATAAAGGCAATGGCGTGACCGCCATGGAGGCGTTGCCCGATGGCCGCATCCTGTTTATGGAGCGCGCCTGGGATACACTGCTGAGCCCGCTTATCGTGACCCTCAAGGAGGGGCGCTTTACAGCGGAGGGAAAACTCAAGCTCAGAATAATCGCCACCCTGGACTCCAGTAAAGGCTGGGCGCTGGATAATTTCGAAGGTTTGACGCGTCACATGGATCAGAGATTTTTTATGATCAGTGACGACAACGACGCACTGTTGCAGAAGACATTGCTGTTCTATTTTGAGTTGTAATTAAGTCTCTTTTTTGTAACTTCTCAATAATCCCGTGCCGGGTCTTCATTCGCTATATTGTCATTTCGACCATCGGGAGAAATCTGAAAGCACTGGATATCGTGAACAAATTCAAGATTTCTCCCTTCGGTC
>JAIVTC010000090.1:0-6473 GCA_048629055.1 Candidatus Bathyarchaeota archaeon | reverse complement strand
GTGCTGCATCAGATATTGTTGCAGAGCTCTTGTAGAGACGATTTTTATGTGGCGCCGGTATCATGATGAGATGCTGCGAAGGAGATCTGGAACTCGGCCCCCGGTTCGCGGTTGACCACATCCACCCGGCCCTGCATGGCGCTGGCCAGCTGCTTGACCAGGGCCAGACCGATGCCTGTGCCGATGGTCTCACGGGTCAACTCGTTTTCTGAGCGGTAGAAAAGTTTGAAGATCTTTTTCATCTGATCCCGGGGGATACCGGGACCGAAGTCCCGCACCGAAAACTGGATGACTCCATCGCTGTGGCGCTGACAACCGATATCGATATGCCGCCGCTCTCCACTGGCGGAGAACTTGATGGCATTGTCCACCAGGTTAATCATGATCTGGCTGAAGCTGTCCGCATCGATCTGAATCACACTTTGACCTGCCTCCTCACTACAATCGATAGCCAGAGTGAAGCCTGCCTGTTCAACCTGGGAGGCGATCCTGGAACGAATGCTGTCGAGCAGTTCCGAAACGACCACAGGCTGCAGATCGATGTGCAGCTCGTTGCGTGTCATGCGGGCCAGCTGCAGGACGTTGGCAATCAATCTTGAGAGGCGCTCACTCTCATCGTGGATATAGTCATAATAGCTGCGCCGTTTCTCTTCACTGACCCAACCCTCACGCAGCATCTCCCCGTACATGCGGATCGAGGTGAGCGGTGTCTTCAACTCATGGCTGACCGCCGAGACAAAGTCCTGTTGCTGCCGGGAAAGATCGATCTGCTGCACTCCCAGGCGGTACATCAGGTAGAGGCCGCCACACAGGATCAGGATCAATACGATAGAGATCCAGACGAGCAACCTGCCGCCGGGCCCCGGGGGCATGTGGGTGACGCTGAAGATCAGCTCCATCTCCCCGAAAGGGTTGGAGAGGCGGGTTCGGGAGAGCAGGGTTCCTTTCAACTCCTCAGCGCTGGAGAGGTAGCCCCTGGATTGCACACTGCTGAAGGCCACGGCAACATCTCCCTGGTAGGCCAGGATCAGATCACTCATCTGCGAGATGGAGCTCCCGCTGAACAGTGGCTGCACCACCCTGCGCAGAAAAGGTTGTTGATCGATCACCGCACCCTGAATCGTTCTCGCACCATCCCGCCACACCTTGCGAAAAATGACAAGGTGACCACTGTCGAGCTGGTTGAATTCGAAGCTGTCAATCTCGCTTTCAAAGGCGTGGATGCGCAGCTGCTGCTTCAACAGGTGTTGAGACTCTGCTGCTGCCACCTCGTCCTCACTTGATACGCCGGGCTCGGGCAGCACATTGCTCTCCTTTCTGCGGCTGCGTTTGATTGGCACAGATGGCGCCATCTGCTTCGAGGCAAGCTTATCCTTGCTCTTCGTCTGCTGCTGGTAGCCATAGTCCAGCTTCAGATCCTCCACCCGTCCAAGTCCTGAAGCACGCTTCTTGCCTCTGGATCGATCCTGCCGCTTCTCTCTCTTTTTCTCATTGTCGAGACGGTCAAACACAGCCTGGGAGATCAGTTGCTCTTCTATCAACTCTGCTTCTGCAGCATATTCCCCCACCGGAGCAGCATCGCGATCATCTGCCGCATCCACTTCGGCCTGCTGCTTCGAAATCCCTCTCACCTTGCCTGCTGCCGGCGATTGCAGAGCCGGTGATGACGATTTGGCATCTAAAGAATAGGCCTCCCGTTGTCTCGGCTTCACCAGTTGATTGTCGCTCAGTATTTTCATAATCTGTAGCTGCAGCGAACGTCGCTGGCTTAACTCATCCGCCGGGATGCCATACACCCCAACCTCAACACCTTCTGCAGGCAGCAGCGGAGTGGTGAATCTGCCCGCGGCATCAACCTGAAAATAGCCGATAAGACCCGGAATATCACTGTTCACCGGAAAGGCAGAGAGAACCGAGCGCTGCACAAAGCTGGCTGCCGGATCACCTGCGATCACCAGGAAGGCATAGTCGGTATAGCTCCTGTTCTCTTCAGTGGTGATCAACTCGCTGAAGCGGTTATCGATGCGCCTGGAGAGGGATTCGGCCTGCTGCTGGTATTGGTGAAATGCCGCCCACTTCAGCTGGCTGTATGCCTGATAAATCAACACTCCGGTAGGCAGCGCCAGGGCGACGAAAAAGAGCAGCAGCCAACGCCGCAGCCGCTGTTTGTCGAAACCTGTGAGTGCATTGAGTCTCATAATTTAATCCCCTCTCTCTCAGGGAGAGGGTCAGGGTGAGGGCGCTCCTTTTAAACGGTAACCAGCACCACGAATCGTCACCAAAAAGCGTGGGTTGGCAGGATCCATCTCGATCTTGCGCCTCAGTTTGGCGATATGAATATCCACGGTGCGGGTCTCCAGATCCAGATCCCTGGCATAGCCCCACACCTTGTTCAGCAGCTCCCCGCGTGACACCGGACGCCCGGCATTGGCGTGCAGATACTGCAGTATCTCCATCTCCCGCCGGGTAAAGGTTACCGAACGGGAACCTACACGGGCGCAGAGATTGAGAACATCCAGTTCGACATCTTCACCCAGGGTTATCGTTTGCTGCTGCGACTGCACGACTCTTGAGCGGCGCAGAACCGCCTGGACCCGCAACACCAGTTGCGCAACCGAAAAGGGTTTCGCCACATAGTCATCCGCCCCCAGCGACAACCCCCGGATGATCTCCTCGTCGCTGCTTTTGGCGGTCAGCATGATGATTGGCTGTTCCCGGTCCTGTTCCCGGATGCGTTCGCAAATCTCAAAGCCGTTGACCCCCGGCAGCATCACATCCAGCAGAATCAGGTCGAAAGCGCCGCTTAAACTTTTTTCAAGCCCGGCATGACCGTCATCTGCATAATCCACCGCATAACCGTGGTATACGAACAGATCCATCAATCCTGAACGGATCGCCTCTTCATCTTCAACGATCAACAGCTTTATCTTCTTATTCATCGCATCCACAGCCTATCTGATAACAGAGAATCCTGACGTCTCCTATTGGAATGACGCTAAGTTAACCCGTCTCTATTGAGTTGGTGGATTCTAAAGATTTCTCCCTGCGGTCGAAATGACAGATAGTTTATAGGGGTTAAGAGATCTTTAGCCACATCCACACAATATGTCTATTTTCGTGCTTTTCGTGACTTTCGTGGTTAAAAAGGTTTGATCAAACAATATCATTTGCAACAGAGCAGCAGTGTAAATTCTTTGTAAATTTCAGCCACAAAGGTTTTACCAAACAGAGCCTACACACGATGCCCTCTCAGTCCTAAGCTGTAATCACAATCAATCGACACCAGGAGAGATAACCATGGCATTGATAACCCGAGTTTCCCGGCTGTTCCGGGCTGACCTGCACGCTGTTCTCGACCGCATCGAAGAACCCGATATCCTGCTGCGGCAGGCGCTGCGGGAGATGGAAACCTCTTTCGCCAATGATGAGCAACAACTCAAGCTGTTGAAGCATGAAACTGGACAATTGCAAAACCGCAGCCAGAGTTTCGAGCAAGCTCTACAGGAGATGGATGATGAACTGGATATCTGTTTCTTCTCCCAACAGGAGGATCTTGCCAGGGCATTGATCAGAAGAAAACTGGAGAGTCGGCGCCATCTGAAACTGACCGAAGAGAAACTCACCTCAACCCGTCAAAGCTGTTCAATACTGGAACAGAAGTTAAACGAGCAGCGAGCACAGCTGGAAAACATGCGGCAAAAGGTAGAGCTGTTGAACGACGAACCTACCCTGTCCGGCGATGAATACAGTTGGCAATCCCATGAATTCACCATCCGTGACGATGAGGTAGAGATCGCCTTCCTCAAGGAGAAGCAGAGACGGAGTCACTCATGAAACAGCCAACCTTTTTCGAAGGAGTCTCTGTCGCCCTGGTTGCCAGCATCGCAGCAACAGTGCTGTTTACAGCCCTGGGATCATTACTCCCTGTAGAGGCAGTGATCAAGCTGCTGATCGCACTCATCAGCCTGGGCTATATCAGCTATCTACTGAGCCGCAGCCGGGAGCGGCTGGGAAGGGTAACTCTGGTTGCCGGCTGGTCCCTGGCAGCCACCGCCATCTGGCTGTTCACTCCGTCACTGGCGCTCTACGGCCTGACCCATCTGCTTCTGATGTGGCTGGTGCGCGCGCTCTATCACTACAACAGCCTGCTCTCGGCGCTGGCCGATCTCGGTCTCAATGCAATTGCAGTAGCTGCTGCGACTTGGGCGGCATACCAGACTGAAAGCCTGTTTATCACCACCTGGTGTTTTTTCCTCACCCAGGCACTGTTCGTCTACATCCCGCCCAGGCTGTTCCGAAAAGAGAGATCCCCTGCTGCAAGCATCGTCAACGAGGATCACTTCCAGCAGGCCCATCGCGCAGCCGAAGCTGCTTTGCAAAAACTATCGATCATCAAATAATGCCCCGGAGGCTCATCATGAAATCACAACTTATCGCATTCACACTCATTGCAGTCACTGCATCAAGCATCGCTCTCTACCCTGCTTTGCAAAATGCAGCCACCCTGCCCGCAGTCAACGGCAACCCGGTTAAAAACCCGCCGATCGCCGCCATCACGAATCAACAGCAGCATATCGAGGTGGTGTTCGTGCTGGACACGACCGGCAGCATGAGTGGTCTGATCGACGCAGCCAAAGAGAAAATCTGGTCCATCGCCAGCAACATGGCATCGGCGGAGTCTGCTCCCGAGATCAGGATGGGCCTGGTGGCCTACAGGGATCGAGGAGATGCCTATGTAACCCGCAGCGTCGATCTCTCCTCCGATCTGGATTCCGTCTACGCCACACTGATGGACTTTCAGGCAGCCGGCGGCGGCGATGGCCCTGAGAGCGTCAATCAGGCCCTCGATGATGCGCTCAACAAGATCTCCTGGAGCCGGGATCAAAACAGCTACAAGGTCATCTTCGTCGTGGGTGACGCTCCGCCCCACATGGACTATCAGGATGATGTGAAGTATCCGCTTACACTGGCCAAAGCGCGTGCGCGCGGCATCGTGGTCAACAGCATTCAGTGTGGAAGCAACAGCGCCACCACGCACACATGGAAGCAGATTGCACAGCTTGGCTCCGGTCAGTACTTCCAGGTGGAACAGAGCGGCAGCGCCGTGGCCATCGCCACGCCTTATGATGAAAAGATCGCCAGGTTGTCAAAACAGCTGGATGCCACCCGCCTCTACTATGGCGACAAAGATGAGAAGCAGAAGCAGCGCAGCAAGATACTGGCGACAGAGAAACTGCACGCCGGCGCCTCACTTGAATCGCGCGCCCGGCGTGCAACGTTCAACGCATCCGCAAGCGGCAAAACCAACTTTCTTGGTGAAGGCGAACTGGTGGATGCAGTAACCAGCGGCCGTGTCGATCTGAAGAGTATCAAAAAAGATCAGTTGCCGGAGCCGATGCAGGCGATGTCTCCATCGGTGCAGAAGAGATTGATCGAAGATACCGCCAAACGCCGCAATGAACTCTCCGCAGAGATCGGGGCACTGACCAGGCAGCGGGCCGGTTATCTCGAAGAGAAGGTGGCGGAAGATGGTGATGCGGAAGCATCACTGGATCACAAAATCTTCAGCACAGTGCGCAAGCTGGCCAAAGAGAAAGGGCTGAAGTACGAATCCGACAAGATGGCGTATTAAGAGCCAGGACTGAGAGGATAGGACTAAGGACTGAGGGGTGGCTGTTTCTCAGTCCTTAGTCCCCGTCCCTCAGTCCTTTTTTTCAATCATGCTTTTCCGAAAATCAACGCAAACAGCGCCATCTTGATATACAGGGTGCCTCGCAATTGCGAGCAGTGGCAGTTATGCGGAGAGTCTTTCAGCAGCACGGTGGACATCTCATTCTGGTTTTGCGGGTTAAGCACCAGTGCATCCTGCTTGAGACTCGAGTAGGCATCCACCAGGTTCATCCTGGCCGAATTGGCTGAATAGGGGTGGTGAAAATAGGCCACATCGGTCTCTGGAAGCACCTTCCTGACAGCGCCCATCATACTCTCCAGCGGATAGAGTTCGTGTGCATATTCGATATGCAGGCCGGCAGCGTGAAGGTAGGTTTTTTGCTCCCCATCCAGTGGGAAGGCATTGCGCCCAACAATGGTAATCTTGTCAATCGCCCATGGAAATTGGGCGAGTCCATGCAGAAAACTCCTGATTGCGCGTGTTGTCGCCGGGTTGCCGCTGATGGCAATGCGCAGCCTGTCACCGCTGATGGTGCTCTCCTGCAGCAGGTCCGGACGCCACTTGAAGATGGTGTAGAGTTCAGACATCGCCAGTGTCGGGTGTAGATCCTCACCATTGCCGAGGTTGATGACGGGAATCGTAAAATAGTCGAGATCCATCTCGAAAGTTTCTCTGTCAGGCGTCCTTAATGCCAAAATATCGCAGTAAGAGTTGCATAGTTCGGCAAATTCAACCTGCATGTAGCGCTTCAGTGATATCTCATCGACGTACTGATCAAAATCAAGCGTCTCTCCCCCAAGCC
>JAIVTC010000089.1:0-3031 GCA_048629055.1 Candidatus Bathyarchaeota archaeon | reverse complement strand
GGCGGGGGGATCGTCTCAAGGAGAGTGACGAGATATTCAGTGGACTCTACTGGAGCGGCGCCACGGCGAAAGGTTTTGGTTTGATCGACGGCTTCGGTGACAGCCGCTATGTTGCAACCGAACTGATTGGCGTAAAAAAACTGGTTGATTTCACTGTAAGAGAGAATGCCCTGGATCGCCTCATCAGCAAGTTCGGCATCGGCGTTGGCACGGCATTCACGCGCCTGATGGAGACATCAACCAGCACCGAGATACGCTAGCTTCAAGATAACAGTAAACCACGGAATACACGGAAAAGAGAAACAGGGCATTAACCACAGATGCACACAGATAAACGCAGATAAAAATCGTGCAAGCTTCCGGTCAGAAAACCGTAGGAGGGATATGGCGTCTTTTTGCGTCCTCCATGGATGGAGTAAGTGCAGTAAGATTGTAGGGAACAATCACTGCCCGCATCCACCATTGCTCCAAATTCTTTTTCAACCACGAAAGTCACGAAAAACACGAACGCTCATCTTATCTATTTTCGTGTTTTTCGTGACTTTCGTGGTTATTTATCTTGTCTGTTAACCCGCCTGCTGCAGCCAGGCTTTCAATGCCTCTGCGTCTCCTGTGAAAACGATGTTTTTCTGCTTTTTTCCCAGCTGATAGTCATACATGGGGTCATAGTAATCGCTGAGCAGGGTTGATATCCAGCCATTGTGCTGAGTTGTCTCTGCTGTTTGACGCTGCTTGTCGATGGCATCGCTGAGCTGTTTGCGTATTTCCCGGTGGCGTACATCTCCGAGGCGTTTGCGGATGCGGTCCAGGCTGTCCAGCAGATACCCGGCCCAGTGCTCAAATCCCTGCTCTTCTCCATGAATGCCCTGGTACTCCTGCAGGGCGGCATCGATGTACTCCAGGCGGGTGTTTTCGATACGCTCCTCAAGCGTCGCTTCAAGAATGATGAATTTTCCTGATTTGAAGCGATCGAACAGCTGCTGCAGCATATGTACAGAACCGATGTTGCGTCCTTCATCCTCGATGATCAGAGGCGGGTTTCCTTTTGCCCGATGCTTCAGCAATGCAATGGAGAGGGCATTTTCAAAGTCGATCTGGGTAGGCTGGGGAACCGCATAATGACCGAATGCCGAGCCGCGATGACGCGCCAGTCCCTCCAGATCGATGGTATTGCGTAACTGCAGCAGCAGAATTGTCTTGCCAACTCCGGTGCGCCCGCCGATGATGATGGTATTGACCTCGTTGGCGGCAGCATCCAGCTCGTCGATGAGAAAGCTGCGCAGCGCCTTGTAGCCACCTTCGATGCGCGGATAGGCGATGCCGGTGGCATCATGAATCCACTGCTGACTGATTTTTGAACGCATGCCGCCGCGAAAGCAGTAGAGAGCGCCGTCGGGATGAGCCTCGATGAAGGTTTTCCACGCGCTGATGCGCTGCTCACGCACTGCGTCATTGACCAACTCTTCGCCGAGTTCAACGGCGGCATCATGTCCCACCTGAGTATATTCAATGCCGATTTCATGACGTTCGCTATCATTCATCAGCGGATGATTCACTGCCAGCGGAAAAGCGCCTTTGTGATACTCCACGGGAGCGCGCACGTCCAGCAGCGGAACGTCGTCGAGAAACAGGCGGCGATAGTCATCGATGAGAGGAAGGGTGTTCATATCACCTTGATCAGTGGGCCGTTATGGTATTCGACAGTCTCTCCGATCGGGGAGAGCTGCAAGCCTGCGTTGCCGGTCACTTCAAGAAAAAGTTTAACGGCCTCGGGTCTGACTGCAACGAGTAACCCGCCGGAGGTTTGCGGATCACACAATATGGCGCGTTGTTGCTCGGTCATCGCAGAGATCTTGTCGCCATAGCTGTCAAAGTTGCGTTGCGCGCCGCCGGGGGAGCAGCCCATTGCCAGATACTCTTCCACATGGGGTATTTTGGGGACTGCATCATAGTTGATGATGGCGGCAATGCCGCTTCCTTCGCAGATTTCGCTGAGGTGGCCAAGGAGGCCGAAACCAGTGACATCCGTGATCGCGGTAATGCCATCGATCTGCGCCAGTTCCGAACCGATGGTATTCAGGCGGCACATGTTGTCAGGAGCGAGCCGCTGATGCTGCGGCTGGAGTTTTTTCTGTTTCTGCGCAGTGGAGAGTATGCCGATGCCGAGCGGTTTGCTGAGAAACAGCTGGCAGCCCGTGGTGGCTGTGTCATTGCGCTTGAGATGGCGATTCTCGACCAGGCCGGTGACGGCGAGTCCAAAGATCGGTTCCGGTGAATCGATCGAGTGTCCTCCCGCCAGCGGGATGCCTGCATCACGGCAGGCGGCGCGTCCACCCTCGATGACCTGCTGCGCAACTTCGGGGCCCAGTTTGTCGACAGGCCAGCCAAGAATGGCTATCGCCATCAGCGGTTTTCCGCCCATGGCATAGATATCGCTGAGTGCATTGGTAGCGGCGATACGGCCGAATTCAAAGGGATCATCCACGATGGGCATGAAAAAGTCCGTGGTGCTGAGCACAGAGGTGCCGTTGCCGAGATCAAATGCAGCGGCATCATCTTTGCTCTGGTTGCCGACTAGCAGCGCCGGATGCGGCGCCTGTGGTTCATCGCTCCTGAGAATCTCCTCCAGCAGTTTGGGGGCGATCTTGCAGCCGCAACCCGAGCCATGGCTATACTCGGTAAGTTTGATATCGGTGCTCATGGTTTTTCGCTCAGACGTCCAGTTCCCGCATTCTTTGCTGCACCGCCTGTTCGCGCAGTGTCTCGGCCTGTTGCTGATCTTTGGCTGCTCCGGCAGTGGCCCACTCCTGTGTTTCAGGGTCAAGCAGGGAGAAGTGATACAGGCGCCCCTGCTTGAAGACCGATGAGACCATTTTTTCAGCTCTGTTGCGCAGTTCCGTCTGTTGGCCTGACTGCTCTTGCATCATCGGCATGCTGAAGGTTGGTTCTACCCCCATGTTTTTGAATTGTATCTCGGTATTGTCGATTTCTCCGGTCGTATCGAGGTAGATGCGGTCAATATCCGGTGCGC
>JAIVTC010000088.1:0-2375 GCA_048629055.1 Candidatus Bathyarchaeota archaeon | reverse complement strand
TTGTTGACGGGGTGCCGGCTTTGCCTTCTGCACACTTCTCTTCGGCTGCTGCCTGGGAGCCGGCTTTGCCTTCTGCACGCTTCTCTTTGGCTGCTGCCGGGGAGCCGGTTTTGCCTTCTGCACACTTCTCTTTGGCTGCTGCCGGGGAGCCGGCTTTGCCTTCTTAACACTTCTCTTCGGCTGCTGACGGGGAGCCGGTTTTGACTTCTTAACACTTCTCTTTGGCTGCTGACGGGGAGCCGGCTTTGCCTTGCGCACACTTCTCTGCGGCTGCTGCCGGGGAGACGGTTTTGCCTTCTGAATACTTCTCTGCGGCTGTTGCAAGCGAGATGAGTTGCCCCTGAAAGTGCCTCTTTTCGGTTGTTTGCGTGTAGTGGATGTCGCTTTTGGCTGAGTTGACCTGGCTCTCTTGCGTTGCTGTTGAAGCGGTTTTTTTGCTCTCTCTTGCGCCTTTCGATCCGCTCCCCACGCTCCTGCTTTGCGATGTTTCAGTGTTGTTCTCTGTTTCACATCAGGCGTGACTTTACTCTTCTGCCAGCCATCTTTGCCGCTATGCTTTGACCATTTATTGCCATCGCGCTTGTAGACACCGCCATCTTTTCCAACAAAGAGATTATTGCTCTTCTTTTTAGAGGCCTTAAAACCCTCGCCAGTGCGCCAGTTATAACCACCATCAATCGCCCTTTTACCTGACTCCTTTATTCCAGCAGCTGTTGTTCCTATGCGTGCGAGATCGCCTGCCTTTGCCCAGTTGCTGCCTTTTGAAACGACTGATTCCCCCCAGGAAGCATAAGGCGTCGTCACGCTCTTGCGTGCTATGCTGCGGATTGCAAATGGATTATAGGAGGTGCTCGCAAAGGCGCTGCCATAGGGCCCCCTGGCAAAGCCTCCCCGATAATAATGTCTTGTCAAGGGGTTGTAGCTGGCCATGCCGCCTATGCCACCATAAGGACCATAGAGCGCCGGCATGCCGCCCCAGTAATAACCACGCCCATAGCGGTAGCGCGCTCCGGATCCGTAACCGTAATAGTGGGTGTGATAATGATAGTGACGATAGCGATGGTTGCCCCAGTAATTTGACGCCCACAGACCCAGGCCAAACATCAGCACGCCGGTTATAGCCACATAGCTGCCGGAGTAACCGGAGGTATATCCCACCACGACATGATCGGGAGTTGAGTCATAGACGCGCACATAGGTAACGTTGTATTTCGGGCTGCTCTCCGGGATGCTGTAAATCGCCTCGTCCACCTCGACCGCCACTGCCCATGGCCCTAAAGGCGCACTGGCAACGAACCACACGCCATCGACGACGGCATAGTAGAGTCCGGAGACCCTGAAGACATCATTGGGTGAATTGACGCCATAGTAAACGGCAGGATTGGTTCCCTGGATCATCACAAATTCAGGTTCTCCTTCGTAAATAATCTCAGTCGCCGTATCCCAGCGGCTCACCGTGGCTTTTTGTGGAACTGATGCCAGAAGCACTGCAGCTTCTGCATCCGGGGTTCCCGGCACTGCACTCAATACGCCGCCCCTTTTATGATCCGGCGGGATTTTTTGAAACTCCTCCGGTAAATCAGCCGATGCCGCACTCCATGGACCCTGCAGGTTTTCCGCCCTGAACCAGCGGCCAGCCGTCAAAAAATAGAAGTTTTCATCTTCATTGTCGTAGAAAACGTCGCTGTCGGTATTGCTGATATACATCAGCTTGGTTCCGGAAACAACGCCATACTCAGGCTCTCCGTCTGTCTCGATCAACTCCGAGGGCTCTGTTGCAACAATAACCAGCGTCAACTCTTCGGCAACTTCCCCTGGAATATGCTTTTTGACATCTCCCCAGTCATCGTTATCGGGAAGTTCGCTGAATGATTCAGGTAGTTTTCGTGTATTTTTCCACGGACCATTCAGTGGATCGGATGTTTCCATCCAGCTCTCCCCGTTGAGCAGATAGTAGGTGGAAGTGGAGAGATCCAGCAGCAGATCCCAGTTTGTATTGATGGCGAACATCACACCATCGACACCCTCGACCGGCTTGAAAGATGGCTCCCCCATAAAACCGAGCAAGATGGCAGGTTGATCGCTGTAGAAAATCGGCGGAGGATCAAGATTGAGGTCAACTTCGTGAATATCCTGATTGCCAGCCTCAAGATCGGCAAGCAGACGATCCAGCCGCATGATCTTGCTCCCGGTCGTAGGAAGCACCCGGATGACAAGGTCGATTGCCTGTGCAGCAATATCGTCATCAATATCGGGAAAGTGCAGTTTGGTGCTCGTAAAGTCGTGCAATAAAACCTCACTCTCCTCTTTATCCACCTCGGTCTTCACCTTGAAATAGAGGGCGCCATAATAAAACTCACCACTCCCTTCAAACT
>JAIVTC010000087.1:0-11167 GCA_048629055.1 Candidatus Bathyarchaeota archaeon | reverse complement strand
TCCTGATGATACTCTTCCGCCGGATAGAAGTGTGGAACCGGCAAAACCTGCGTCACAATCGGGGCGTTCCAGATCTTTTCTGACTCAAACTTCCTGATGAGTGTTTCTGCCTCCTGTTTCTGGCTGTCAGTGTGATAGAAAATCACGGAGCGATACTGGGAACCGACATCTGCGCCCTGACGATTCAGGGTCGTCGGGTCGTGGATTATAAAAAAGAGATCCAGAAGCTTTTGCACACTCACGATATCACTATCGAACCTCAGTTGCACAACCTCTGCGTGCCCCGTAGAGCCGCTACAAATCTGATCATAGTCCGGATTTTGTGTGTTGCCGCCAGCATACCCGGAAACCACAGATTCCACTCCTCGAATCCCCTGAAATACTGCTTCGAGACACCAGAAACAACCGCCGCCAAGCGTGAGCATCTCGATTGCCATGGCAAATCCTCCTAACGTGAAATGAAACCATCTAAGTTCAAGCAGATAATAACACTATTCATTTTTGAACTTTATGGTGTATACTCTCACTTGCAAATGCCCTCCTCTGTCAAAGGGGGATATATTACCACTCCCATAATAATGGAGATACACATGAAAACTTTGAAAAAAACTCTCGCTATCGCACTGTTAGCCGTATTCATTCTGCCTGCATGCAGCAGCAAAACTGTCGTTGAAGAGGCTCCAGCGCCTGCGCCAATGCCAGTAGAGAGAGGTTAATTTCCAACCTCCGGAACTCCGGACAGATCTTCTGTCCGGAGTTCTTCCATTCCCTCTTTGTTACCCGTCGCGACCCTCCATTCAGCCCCTCATCACCCCCCCTCAAACACTTTTTTTCACTAATGTGATAAATTTGTGAAAGATTTTTCCACAAACATGGTCTATTATTGGGACTCTCAATGCAATTGAGAGTTATAATCATTAATCACATTTGAGGAAACACCATGAATACTGCTAAAAAAGCATCCGGCGTCGCAATCGCAACTGCAGCTGCAGCACTCTTTCTGTCCGGCATGACCGGCGTAGCCGTTGCTGCGGAAGGCGCTAGTGCAGATGTCCACTGCTATGGCGTCAACGCCTGCAAAGGAACGACTGCATGTAAAACAGCATCCAACGCCTGCAAGGGACAAAACAGCTGCAAAGGCACAGGATGGCTCTCCATGAGCGCTGATGAGTGCACCAAAAAAGGTGGGAAAACCTCCGAAGGTTAATCCACTACCAAGATACTCCGGACAGCCCGTCCGGAGTCTACCCTCCTCTTTCAGTAGTACCAGGAGCTGTCCATTGATATCTTCCCGGATAATGCGCAGCAATGTTGTTCGTATTCAAGGCACAGCAAGGGGCGCATAGCAGCGTTATGTAACTCTTGCTGGAACGCAGAAGACGGACAACAGGGCAAGCAGAATCGGGAAGATATCAATGGACAGCTCCTTCATGCCCACATCCCCACAACTACCTGCCCTTGGCTTCGGCCTGGGATTACGCAAGGAACACTACACCACGATTCTTGAGACACCCCCGGATGTTGACTGGTTCGAGGTGCTGACCGAAAATTATCTGGTTCCCGGCGGTAAACCGCGCTATTTTCTCGATCAAATCCGTGAGCGCTATCCTGTCGTCATGCATGGGGTCTCTATGTCGATCGGTGGTAGTGATGCTCTCGATATGGAGTACCTGCAACAGGTCAAAGAGCTGGCGCAGCAGATTCAGCCTCACTGGATTTCCGACCATCTCTGCTGGACCGGTCTCAACGGCCTCAACGCACACGACCTGCTGCCGCTCCCCTACACTGAGGAAGCCGTCAAACACGTGGTCGAACGCGTTGAGAAGGCGCAGGATTTTCTTGGGCGACGCATGCTGCTGGAGAATGTCTCCAGCTATGTCACCTATACCGATTCGGAGATGTCGGAGTGGGAATTTATCAGCGCTATCGCCGAACAGGCTGACTGCCTGATACTGCTGGATGTGAATAACATCTATGTCAGTTCAGTCAATCATGAGTTCGATCCACTCGATTATCTGCATGGCGTTCCGACTGACCGGGTGCAGCAGTATCATATTGCCGGCCATAGCGACTACACCGATTATGCAATCGATACCCATGATGCTGAAATCATCCAGCCTGTGTGGGATCTCTATGCACAAGCCGTGCAACGCTTCGATAATGTCTCCACCATGATCGAGCGGGATGACAACATCCCCGAACTCTCTGTACTGCTTGCCGAACTGGACAAGGCGCGTGAAATCGCCGGAAAACAGCAGCCATGAGTCATGACAAGGGTCCCCTGTTAGAACTGCAGCAGCAGTTTTTACGCCTGCTGATGCATGGCGACCAGCAGATTCAATCACGTATTATCGGCACCAAAAAAGTTCCGGTTGAAACCCGTCTCGGGATCTATGCAGACGCCTACCGATTCCGCCTCATCGATGCACTCGGGGATAGCTATCCGGCGGTGCATACCCTGCTGGGAGATGATGACTTTATCGCAATGGCCAATGGCTATATTGACCATCACCCCTCTCAACATTTCTCGATTCGCTGGTTTGGTCATCAGCTGTCGACATTCCTGCAGCAGACTGCACCCTACAGCGACTCACCGGTTCTTCAGGAGATGGCGCTGTTCGAGTGGACCTTGCGGGATGTCTTCGATGCGCAAGACTTTGCACCCCTGAAAATGGACGACCTGCAGCAACTTCCTGTTGAAAGCTGGAGCGATCTGCAACTGGAGTTCAACCCCACCATTCAGCGCATCGAACTCAGTTGGAACGTTCCGGCTCTATGGCAAGCCATTGACCAGCAGCTTGACCCCATCGATGCCATCTCGTATGAATACCCGCTGTCCTGGGTCTGCTGGCGAAAAACCGACCGGAGAAACTGGTTTCGCTCCATGGACGTCGATGAAGCCTGGGCGATCGACCAGATGCGCCAACAGGCGGATTTTGCCTGCATCTGCGAAGGGCTGTGCGAATGGATCGACGCGCAACATGCGCCGCAACGCGCCGCCGGACACATCAGCCGCTGGTGTGAAGATGAATTGATCACCGCCCTCCTTCCTCTAAAATAACACGCATGAAACCTGCTATTTTTAGTAGGGGGGAGAAGCGTCAGCGCATCCACCATGAATCCGGGAGCCCCTCGCATGCGTGCTGAGATCGAAATTCAACGGGCATCAACAGCCACAGATCTACCTCGCGACAGTGACTTTCAACGCTGGGCATCTGCCGCACTGCTGGATATTGAAAAAACCAGTGTTGTCATTCGCCTCGTGGATCCCGCTGAGAGCAGACAACTCAACAACGACTATCGCGGAGTGGACAAGCCGACCAATGTGCTCTCCTTCCCTTTCGAAGCCCCCGCTGAGATTGCCGACGAATTCCTCGGTGATATGATCATCTGCGCCCCGGTCGTGGAGCAGGAAGCCCGACAGCAAAACAAACCCCTGAAGGCTCACTGGGCGCACATGGTAACGCATGGAATGCTGCATCTGCAGGGTTACGACCATCAAAATGATCCACAAGCCGAAGAGATGGAGAGGCTGGAAGGTGAAATTCTTGCTACACTTGGATTTCCTGACCCTTATTAGAAATAGATGAGTAACAACGACAAACCTCCGAACCGGGGCCTGACGCCCTGGCTCAAACGCATCGGCAAATCATTTTGCCGCGGCCCTGAAACTCGCGAAGAGTTGCTGGAACAGTTGAAAATCGCCCGCAGCCGAGCACTCATCGACATGGATGCACTCGACATGATCGAGGGCGTGCTCTCGGTTTCTGACCTGCGAGTCCGCGACATCATGATTCCGCGCGCGGAGATGACCGTTCTCAACAGAGATGACGACCTGGAAAAGCTTCTTCCGCTGGTCATCGATACAGCTCACTCGCGCTTCCCGGTCATCAACGATGACAAGGCGGAAATCATCGGCATTCTGCTAGCCAAGGATCTGCTGCAATATTGCGGCACAACAACAAAAGTCTTCAATATTCGTGATGTCCTGCGCAATGCGGTGTTTGTCCCGGAGAGCAAGCGCCTCAACGTGCTGCTCAAGGAGTTCCGCACCCGCCGCAATCACATGGCAATTGTGATCGATGAATATGGCGCGGCTGCAGGACTGGTGACGATCGAGGATGTGCTTGAACAGATTGTCGGTGAAATCGAGGATGAATATGACTTCGAAGAGGATGTACAAATCCTGCAGCGCACCGATACCGAATACACTGTCAAGGGGCAGGTTGAGATCGAAGACTTCAACCAGCACTTCAACAGCAATCTTGACGACAGGGAGTTCGACACCATCGGCGGCCTGGTAACCAACGCCATCGGCCACCTGCCCAAGCGGGGAGAGAGGGTCATCATCGATCACTTTGAGTTTCGCGTGATACGCGCCGATAGCCGCAAGATCCGCCTGCTTACGATCCATCTCCTGCACTCCTGATGCTAAAAGCGCTGATCGCCTTCTGCAGCGGGGTTGCTGCAACTTTTTCCTTTGCCCCCTACGGTCTGTGGTGGCTGGCTCCCGTCACTCTGGCAATGCTGTTTTTACTGTGGCTCGACTGCACGCCTAAACAGGCTTTCCTGCGTGGCTGGGCATTTGCTGCAGGCCTGTTTGGTGTCGGCACCATTTGGATCCACCATAGCATGAGTGTTTTTGGTGGAATGGCGCTGCCGCTGGCGCTGTTCCTGGCCATATTGCTGGCATCATTGTTGGCGCTTTTCTACGCAACAGCAGGATTTATTGCCGTACGCATCTCCGCACAGGCATCATTGCAGGCAAAATTGATTGCATCTGCACTCGCCTTCGTCGCCATGGAGTGGCTGCGCAGCTGGGTTCTGACCGGTTTTACGTGGCTCACGGCAGGTTTCTCACAGATCGACTCTCCGCTTTCCGCGTTCGCTCCCATCGGTGGCGTGTTGCTGGTGTCGCTTCTCAGCGCCGTGACTGCTGCTCTGCTGGTTCTGATCATCAAAGGAGAACGGTTCCAGCAGATCACTGCAACCATCGTTATAGCATTGATATGGATAAGCGGAGGCCTACTTGGCGACAAAGAGTGGACCCGGGCTTCAGGCAAGCCTCTCAAAGTTACTCTGCTGCAGGCCAATATCCCGCAAGATCAGAAATGGCTGCCGCAAATGCTCGAACCGACGCTGCAATACTACACAGGGGAGAGCATGAAGCATCTCGACAGTGACCTGATCCTGTGGCCGGAGTCCGCCATCACGGCTCTCAAGCAGCGAGTTGATGAAGCACTGCTGAAACCGCTGTCCAGGAAGCTGGCTGAAAACAACACCATGCTCGTCACAGGCATTCTGAGCAATCCCCGGGGTGAGATCTACTACAATAACCTGCTGTCGCTGGATGGAAACGAGGCGCTCTACAATAAACGCCACCTGGTTCCATTTGGCGAATATTTCCCGCTCGGCTATCTGTGGAAAGAGAGCTTCAAGGGGTTGGCGACTATGGGTGACGACTTCACCGCAGGCGCTGCCGCCAAACCGCTGCTGCAGGTGGGGGAGTACCAGGCAGGCGCATCCATCTGCTACGAGATTATTTTTGGCGAAGAGATTCGCGAGGCGCTGCCGGAAGCGCATTTTCTGATCAACATCAGCAATGACGCCTGGTTTGGAGAAACCGTCGGTCCGCTGCAGCACTTTGAAATGGCAAGAATGCGCGCCCTGGAGAATGGACGTTACCTGCTGCGGGCCACCAACACAGGCGTGACAGCCATCATCGATCCACTGGGGCGTGTTCAGCAGCAGCTGCCGCAATTTCAGAGAGCGGAACTCAGCGGTATGTTTACTCCCTACCAGGGCAGCACACCATATTCGAAGTACGGGCATCTTGCTTTCTGGATCTTGTGGGGAGTATTGCTGGCCTGGATTCTCGCATCGGGGCGAAAGCGCAATAAATCCTGCATCGTGATTCTTTTTTAACCACAGATGCACACAGATAAACACAGATTTTGATGACTTGAAAATAGTCAAACTCTCACAATAGTGAAAACCCCTCATCCCGAGGAGAATATGGGATGAGCAGCGAGGGGGGGTTACTTCACTTCATCCGTGTTTATCTGTGTGCATCTGTGGTTCAGAAATAACCTACCACCATGATTTAACCATCACCACTGCGCCGACCGCAATGCCACCCAGCATCCCGGTGTGAATGATGGCGGGTGCAATCCATGCAGGCGGGAATGCCGCTATGAGAATGCTGCCGACGACCAGGACACCTCCTGTAACAGCGCCCAGGGTGCGTTTGTTGGCCTTACGGATCTCCTCCTGAATCTGCTGCAGCTGATCCGACTGCCACTGCAGTTTGAGAGTTCCCTGCTCCGCATCCTTTAACACCCTGTATGCCATGGGCAGCATCTCCGGAAGCTGTTCAGAGAGACCCGGCAGGCTCTCCTTGACACGCTTCAACAGGGCTTTGGGACCGACCTGCTCCTTCACCCAACGCTCAAGAAAGGGTTTTGCAGTTGCCCACAAATCCAGCTGCGGATAGAGGGTGCGGCCCAGTCCCTCGATATTCAGCAAGGTCTTCTGCAGCAGCACCAGCTGCGGTTGCACCTCCATATCGAAGCGGCGCGCCGTCTGAAAGAGTTTCAGCAGGAAGTGGCCAAATGAAATCTCGGAGAGCGGGCGATTAAAAATCGGCTCGCACACGGTGCGGATCGCCGACTCGAATTCATCGACGCGCGTCCCCGATGGAATCCATCCCGACTCGATATGCAGCTCGGCAACGCGGCGATAGTCACGATTAAAAAAGGCCAGCAGGTTATCCGCCAGGTAACGTTGGTCATCCTGCGTCAGGGTTCCCATAATGCCAAAATCAACCGAAATATATCGCCCGTTGTCCTCGACAAAGATATTGCCGGGATGCATATCCGCGTGAAAAAAGTTGTCACGAAATACCTGGGTAAAAAAAATCTCGACGCCCCGCTCACCCAGCATCTGCATACTGATGCCCTTGGCTTTATGGCTTTCGACCTCACTCACCCGGGTTCCGTAGACACGCTCCATCACCATCACGTTTTCGCGGCAATAGTCCCAGTAGACATCCGGAACATAGAGCATCTCGGAGCCTTCCCAGTTGCGCCGCAACTGCGAGGCATTGGCTGACTCCCGCATCAGGTCCAGCTCATCAAAGATGGTCTTCTCGTACTCCTGGACAACCTCGACGACGCGCATGCGGCGCGCATCCGCCGAGTATTTTTGTGCAAGACGCGCGATGGTAAACAGCAGATCCACATCGCGGCGAATGATTTTCCCGATGCCGGGACGCAGCACCTTGACAACCACGTCTGTTCCATCGAGCAAAGTAGCCGCATGCACCTGGGCAACCGAGGCCGACGCCAGCGGCTGCTCTTCAAATGAGGCAAACAGATTCGCGACTGAATCTCCCAGCGCCTGCTCGACTATCTCACGCGAATGACGGCCGGAAAATGGAGGCACCTGGTCCTGCAGTTTGGCCAGTTCGTCAGAGATCTCATCCGGGAGCAGATCCCGGCGCGTCGACAATACCTGACCGAATTTGATAAAGATCGGCCCCAGATCTTCGAGCGCCAGACGGATGCGCACCCCATAATCGGGGCGGCTTCCCAGGCTTAACCAGTAAAACGGAGAGAGAAAGCGAAAAAAGCGAATCGGGCGGAAGATATGTGCGGCGAGGATAATCTCGTCCAGCCCATGGCGCAGCAATACCCAGTTGATATGAATCAGGCGCAGCGCATCTTTATAACCAACCATGGCTAGCGAGACCAAATCTTAGAATGACAAGAGTTGAAAGCCATCTTAATCTCTCGCAAAGCTTCCGCGTCCTGCTCACGCCCCTCACCTACGATCCCTGTAGGCGAAGACGCCAAGACCGCAAAGGTTTTTCTTGGCGAGCTTTGCGGCTTAGCGAGAGTTATTGTGAAATATTGATTTATTTGTGAAATGTTGATCACTCCGGGATTATTAGTCAAAAATCAACCATTAGCTCTCTTTTTCAGTAGCGGAGAGCAGTCGCACCACGCGCGCCGCCAGGCGGTCGACATCGTCGCGCAGCCGGTCAACATCTCCGCGCCACTCGGCAACTTCAAAAGCCGTCGGCAGCAGCTGCTTCTCTTCGGTCAGGTATTCACCCAGGTTGTCCCGCATCACACGCTGGTTGCGTCTCGCCCATCGCTGGAATCCACGCAGCATGCCGCCAAGCTGATGCGCCGCCACATCACCGGTGAGTTTAGACAACTGCTCTTCCCAGTCAATCTCCAGCATGGCGAGAATATCACTGAAGCGCTGGGCAAGCCGGGTGTCGCCGTCGAGTGTAATCTTGCCCTTGAAGACCTGATCCTCCTTGCGCTCCATTCGCAGGGTCTCTGCAAAATCAAATGGGGTGGCGCGTATGGTCGCATCCGCCGCATCGACATCATCAGTCGATAGCTGCAGCCTGCCCTGTGCATCGGCAACGAACAGCAGCGTCAGATCCCACTCTTTGAACTCGATCGCAATGCGCCGCCCGTGCAGCTCCGCCAGTCGCTGCTGCGTCACCTCATCCATGCTGATGACAGCATTCAGCAGCTGCTCCACGGCGACAACCGCCGCCTGCCCCGCTTCATTGATCACAATTTAAATCCCCGGTGGATAGCAACGATGCCTCCGCTCAGATTGTGGTAATCACAACGTTCAAAACCGGCATCCTGCATCATCTGCAGCAGACTCTCCTGATTCGGATGCATACGAATGGATTCGGCAAGATAACGGTAGCTGTCAGCATCATTGGTGACCAGCTTGCCGATCAACGGCAGTGCTTTGAAGGAGAAGAGATCATACAGCTTGCCGAGCGGCTTGCTGCCGGGATGGGAGAACTCCAGCACCAGGACCCGGCCGCCTGGCTTCAGGACACGCAGCATCTCACGCAATGCCTGATCCTTGTCGGTTACGTTGCGCAATCCGAATGCGATAGAGACACAATGGAAACTGTTGTCGTCAAAAGGGATCTTTTCCGCATCGATCTGCATGTACTCGACATTGCCCACATGGCCGCTGTCGATCATGCGTTTGCGCCCCTCTTCCAGCATCGCCGCATTGATATCCGACATCACCACTCTTCCCTGCGGTCCGACGAGTGCCGCATAGCGTGCGGCCAGGTCGCCAGTCCCCGAGGCAAGATCCAGCACCTGTTGGCCGCTGCGGACAGCGGCGAGATCAACCGCAATATGCTTCCACAGGCGGTGGACACCGAAGGACATCAGGTCATTCATGATGTCGTAGCGGCTCGCTACAGAGTCAAAAACTCCGCGCACACGCTCAGCTTTTTCATCAACATCGACGGTCTCATAACCGAAATGGGTGGTCTTGTGCGTGGATTCTGTGGACATCTAAATGCGCCTGGAATAAAACAACTCACTGAATTATAGCAAGATCGATCATACAGATTGGCAGATCTTGAGAAGCACGCGCCAGCTGAAAGAGTAAGGGATGATGCATTTATTAAAATACCAGTCTCGCTTGCCTTTTTGTCCGTGCTTTTCATCGCCACTTTGGTTACATAGTTCACTATGCGCCCGACGCGGCAACGAAAACCACAAACAAAAATTCCGCACATCCTGGTACTTTAATTTCTGCCTCATCCCTAACTGCATGGCATTATCAGGTAAAATCGCATGACTCAAGGTAATTGTTCGCTTCTCACAATGTCACAACAGCATGATGTCATCATTATCGGCGCAGGCCCCGGCGGTTCATCAGCAGCATCTTTCCTGGCAAAAAAAGGGATCGATGTGCTATTGCTTGATCGCGCAACTTTCCCCCGTGACAAGACCTGCGGAGATGGACTGACGCCGCGCTGTGTTGCCATGCTGGATGAAATCGGCGTGCTTTCCGAGGTAGAAAAATTTTCTCACCGCATCAACAGCGCACGCATATTTTCACCCAATGGAAAGTCCGTCGAAACAAAACTGAAACCCCATGGGAAAATCCCGGATTACATGCTGGTCTCTCCACGCTATCTTCTGGACAACACTCTGTGTCGCCAGGCACTCCGGCATGGAGCGCATTTCGCAGCTGATACCAAAGTCATCGACATACAGCAGCATGACAGCGGCGTCACCGTCATAGCAAAACAGCGGCGGCAGGAGGTACATTTTGAAGCCAAAATTGCTATCATCGCGACGGGAGCCAGCCTCAGCCTGCTAAAGAAAACAGGCTTTATTGAAACCATGCCGGCGCCAATTATTGCTGCGCGTGCATACTATGAGGGTGTCAGTGGAATCAGTGAATCGTTTGAGTTCCATTTTGACGGCGTCCAACTCCCCGGATATGGCTGGGTATTTCCGCTGGGAGAGGGGCGCGCCAACATCGGCGTTGGCTATATACCCGGCAATAAAACCAACGCGACAAAGAATATCAAGACGATGTTCAGGGATTTTGTCGAGCTCCCCTCCATCCTCAACATGCTCTCATCTGCCGCTCCCGCCACGGATTTCAAAAGCTATCCGATACGCACCGATTTTTCCACGGCCAGAACTTACCATGAGCGTACTATTTTGGTCGGGGAAGCCGCGGGACTGGTCAACCCGCTGAGCGGAGAAGGCATTGACTATGCACTGGAGTCCGGAAAAATCGCGGCGCAGCATGTGGAGAATTGGCTTAAAGATGATGACTTCAGTGAAACGCGCCTCGCAGAGTATGACCGGGCGCTGCGTGATCAATACCAGCTGCTGTTCGATTTCTGCTCAAAAATCATTGGCTGCTGTATCAGGCCGTTTACGCTCAATCTAATGATCCTTGCCGCATCACACAGCAGTGAGATCAGACAATCCCTGACAGACGTCATTCTCGGCAACCGGGCTCCGACCACCAGGCCCACGACATGGCATTTCATTAAAAAAGCGCTCAAGGCTATTGTGAAGTAACATTGCAAAAAGTCTGTGCATCACTGTACTGGCGAGACCAGATCTCAGACTGACGAGACATGAACGTGATCATTTTCTCTCGCCAAGGCGCAAAGACCGCAAAGGTTTTTCTTGGCGAGCTTAGCGTCTTGGCGAGAGCCCTTTTTGAAATTTGACTCATTTGTAAAGATGTTATCCACTCAAGGATTCTAGTGCCATCAAGAGGGCTCCTTGCGCTTGTAGCCAGCTTGCTCCAGATCCTGCAGATACTGGCTCCACATCGCATCATAATTGGAACCCAT
>JAIVTC010000086.1:0-2099 GCA_048629055.1 Candidatus Bathyarchaeota archaeon | reverse complement strand
CAGCGTAGTCTTCCCAGTGCCGAGTTCACCTTCGAGAAAAATCACAGCATACTTTGGCAATACCCCGGCCAGCAGTGCACCGAATGCCTCTTGTTGCCGTTGGGAGTGGAGTCTGATCTCGAGAGATATAGACATGTTTTAGGTTTTAGGTAGGGAAGTTTTAGGTTTTGGGTTTTAAGTTTTAGGTGCCTGTCCGTAGGGCGCAATAAGTGGAGCGCATTGCGCCGCATGGAAAGGTGCAATGCGCTGTCGCTTATTGCACCCTACAGGTTCAAGTAAAGAACAGACTTTTTGATCTGTGTTTATCTGTGTGCATCTGTGGTTAAATTTTCTTGGGATCTGGATATTCATCATCGCAAGAGTTTTCTAATGTGGGGAAACAGATCACTGGCGATCATGCCGCGTTCTCCATCCCGTGCAGCCAGGTCACCTGCTGCTGCATGCACGCATACGCCTGTCTCTGCTGAATTTTGTAATCCAAAGCCCTGCGCAATGAGTCCGGCAATGACGCCAGTGAGCACGTCTCCGCTTCCACCTGTTGCCATTCCCGGATTCCCCAGGCTGCAGACTGCTGGTGGACGGTGGCCTGGAGAGTGAATGATTGTGCCGGCGCCTTTTAATACGATCACGCCGTCGTAGCGCTGCTGCAGCCGTTGTGCTGCTGCAAAGCGATCACTCTGAATCTCCGCGACCGTCTGATCCAGCAGTCTCGCTGCCTCCCCGGGATGTGGAGTCAGCACCCGGTTATCGAGCTGCTGCGGATGCTGTGCAAGCAGGTTAAGCGCATCAGCATCAACAACCAGAGGTTTATTGCTCTGGAGGATGTTCTCAAACAGGGATAACCCCCAGGCGTCCTGTCCCAACCCCGGACCAATGGCGACCACGGAGCATCGCTGCAACAGCGGTTCCAGCTCAGCGGGAGTGTCGATGCCGTGACACATCAACTCCGGTCGGCAAGCCGCGATCAGACCTGCATGCCGGGCATCTGTTGCCACGGAGACCAGACCAGCGCCGCTGCGCAATGCACCCTCCCCTGCAAGCCTGACGGCGCCGCTGAATCCCCGGGCGCCGCCAACCACCAGAACATGTCCACAATCACCCTTGTGCGAACTGCGGGGACGCTGCGGCAGCAGTTGCCGCTGCCGCTTCCAGTCGACTCTTCTGGCGCTGAGGATCTCTGATGCATAGAGGCGTGCTGGAATATCAAGGGCGTCAAACAGGATTTCGCCGCAATAGTCCACTGCTGCTGCAGTGAACATCCCCTGTTTGAGTGCGATAAAGGTTGTGGTGACATCTGCCCTGATCGCAGTCCCCATCACTGTCCCTGTGTCCGAATTGAGTCCGGAAGGGATATCGATGGCAAGAACTTTTGCATGGTGCTGATTGATCGCCTGCAGTGCTTCTGCCCAATGTCCACTGACATTGCGCTCCAGACCGGTACCGAGGATGGCGTCAACGATGACATCAGCATCATCGGGAATTTCCTGCAACGGTTCACAGGGAATTGACAGCGCCTCGCAGCGCCTGGCATTGAGATCCGCGTCTCCACGCAATTTGTCGTGATCACCCAGTTGCAGAAGAGTAACTGCCAATCCCGCTTCATACGCCAGCCTGGCAATCACATAACCATCGCCGCCGTTGTTGCCTGTTCCACACACAACAGTGATGGATTTTGCCTGTGGCCAGTAGTGCCGCAGTGTGGCAAAAGCAAAGCTCCCTGCTCTCTCCATCAAGGTTTCGCCGGCAATTCCAAAATGATGAATGGCCGTATGATCCAGCCTGCGCACCTGCGCCGCACGATAGAGGGCGTTCGGCAAGGGTTGGGAGGGCTGTTGAATGTATCTCTCTTCAGGCATGGAGGGACGTTTTAGGTAGGAAAGTTTTAAGTATTAAGTTTTAGGTTTTAGGTTGGTTTCGTGTATGGTTGAAGCAGAGTGCAATTCGCCATTTAGCAATTGTGTGTCGACTTTCTGACATGATACAGGTATTGAGACTGTATCAACATACTCTGATGAAAATCACGCAATGACCAAGCTTATCGCACCACCCCCTAAAACTTAAAACCTAAAACTTCTCTAATGCAATTGCTCGCTCAGAAG
>JAIVTC010000085.1:0-13906 GCA_048629055.1 Candidatus Bathyarchaeota archaeon | reverse complement strand
AGGGGATGTATGAGCCGATTCATGGTTCGGCGCCGGATATTGCCGGTCAGAACAAAGCAAATCCGCTGGCGACGATTCTCTCTGTCGCCATGATGCTGCGTTATACACTGGATCAGTCTGACATGGCGGAGCGCATCGAGCAGGCAGTTGACAAGGTTCTTGACGCCGGTTTGCGCACAGCTGATATCATGTCCGATGGAATGAGAGAGGTGGGCACAGACGCCATGGGCGATGCAGTGGTTGCAGCGCTTTAACCGTCATTGCGAGCAAAGATTGCTTCGTCGCAGGCTCCTCGCAATGACAAGCATTGAGTCTCTTTTTTTCGTGTTTTTCGTGCCTTTCGTGGTAAAAATGTTTTTTGAAGTTGATTGTTGTGATTTACATACAGGTTAGTTAGATGAAACGTGTTGGTTTTGTTGGATGGCGGGGCATGGTGGGTTCGGTATTGATGGACCGCATGCGTGAAGAGCATGATTTCGATGCAATCGATGAGCCGGTTTTTTTCACCACATCCCAGGTGGGTCAGCAGGGACCGGAGATTGGCAGGGAGATACCGCTGCTCAAGGACGCCATGGATATCGATGCACTGAAAACCATGGATGCCATCGTTACCTGCCAGGGGGGCGATTATACTAACTCAGTGTTTCAACGACTGCGCGCCAGCGGGTGGAAAGGCTACTGGATCGATGCGGCATCCTCACTGCGTATGCAGGACCACAGCATCATCGTGCTGGATCCTGTTAACCGTGATGTCATCGATCAGGCGCTGGCAGATGGCACAAGGGATTTTATCGGCGGCAACTGCACGGTCAGTCTGATGCTGATGGCGCTGGGTGGACTCTTTCGTGAAGAGATGGTGGAGTGGACGACTGCAATGACCTACCAGGCGGCATCCGGCGCAGGTGCGCGCAACATGCGGGAGCTGATCTCCCAGATGGGCGCCCTGCATGCATCGGTCGCAGATAAGCTGGAAGATCCCTCATCTGCGATTCTTGATATTGATCGCGCTGTTTCCAGCGCCATTCGCGGAGAGGAGTTTCCAACCGCACAGTTTGGCGCACCGCTGGCAGGCAGCCTGATTCCATGGATCGACGTGCGCCTGGAAAATGGACAGAGCAAGGAGGAGTGGAAAGGTGGTGTCGAAACCAATAAAATTCTTGGAACCGGCAGTAATCCTGTACCTATTGACGGGATATGTGTCAGAATTGGAGCAATGCGCTCCCACAGTCAGGCGTTGACCATCAAGTTGAAGGGCGATATTCCCATGGATGAGATCGAATCCATCCTTGCATCTGCAAACCAGTGGGTTAAAGTGATCCCCAATGAACGTGATTTGAGTGTGCGCGAGCTGACTCCTGCAACGGTAACAGGCACATTGTCCGTACCGGTCGGCAGGTTGCGGAAAATGAACATGGGACCGGAGTATCTCTCGGCTTTTACAGTGGGTGATCAGCTTCTGTGGGGAGCCGCGGAGCCTTTGCGAAGAATGCTGGCAATCCTGTTAAGCCGATAGTGTTGCATCATGTATCTGAAGCGGCTCATAAATCAGCAATTCATATAAATGTTTAGTAACTTCTCAATAACTCCTTGCATGGCAACAATTCATAGGATGTGCTGAGTGAAACGAAGCTTCCGCGTCTGCCGTACATGGACGTACAAATGCCGTGAGCGCAGGATGCGCAGGAACGGCCTGCTCACGCCCCTGACCTACGTCCATGCAGGCCAAGCGCATCGATTTGGTGCATCTATTGATGCGCCTCGTTCCTCGACACATTCTATGCAGAATCAAGCACACGCGGCTATTGAGAGCTTGCGGTGTTTTTCAAACAGTACGACAGAGACCTAACGACATGCTAAAGCGACTGACAATTCCAACATTACTGATCATGCTTTCAAGCGGCGCCCAGGCTATGACGCTGGGCCAGATTCATGTTCACTCCTTTATCAATCAGCCGCTGAAAGCAACAATTGATCTGCAAGACGTCAAAACGGGTGAACTCGCGGCGCTCAAGATCAAGCTTGCTTCGCGCGCTGACTTCAAGAATGCCGGTGTTGACTGGAGTAAGCAACTTGAAGGTTTGAACTTTTCGATCATCCACAGCAACAAAGGTCCGGCCATCAGGGTGACCAGCCGCAAGGCCGTGGTGGAGCCTTTTCTCAGTTTTGTCGTTGACGCCAAGTGGGCCAATGGCAAGATGGTCAAGGATTTTACGCTGTTGCTTGATCCTCCTCTCTACTCTGGAAAAAAGGCTGCTGCGATTGATGTCGCTGATGCTGCAAGTGTGACTGCCACTCAGCCCGTTCAATCCGCTGAGATCAAGCCACCACCACAACCACAACCTCAGAAACAATCACAGAAACCGGGCGTGTCACCGTCGGTGCCTCAAGAGAAAGCGGCGGCAACCTCTGCAGGTCGAAGCAAAGCAGGCTCCGCTGCACCGAGAGTGACAGGCCCAACTTTATGGCAGGCTGCTTTAAAAGTACGCCCCGCCGGTGCGACGATGCAGCAGACCATGGTTGCCATCCATGAGGAGAACCCGGAGTCATTTATTCGCGGTAATATGAATCTTCTGAAAAAAGATCAGATGATGCGCATACCTTCAGCAGAAGTCATTCAGGGTATCTCAAGGAAAGAGTCTAAAGAGAGGATGGTCCAACACGAGAGAGCTTTCAAGGCAGGAAAATCGATTGCATTGTCGAAACGTCTCTCTCCTGAGATTATGACGCGGGCAGTCGAACCTGAACCCGCACCAGCAGAGACGCCCGCGCGGCAGACAGCAGCAACAACTGTCACACCACCGTCGAGCGCCGGGAGCGGAGGGCGGTTGCGCCTGGTTTCTGCGGCTGACGATATAAGCGAGGCCTCAGTGAGTGGAGATCCTGCATCAGGCGGGGCGGATCTCTCCACAGAAGTCGATGCAGGTAAAGAAAACAAGGCGTTGAGATCGCGTGTCGCATTGCTGGAAAAACAGCTGAAAGTAGCGCACAAATTGATCCGGATGAAAGGTGAACTGGCTCAATTGCAGAACTTGTATCGTCAGATCGATACGCAGAGGGGGCAGGCTGATACTGATCAAACAGAACTCACTGATGAACAACTTCTGCTCCTGGCTGACGCCGCAGAAGAAACGGTTGCCGGAGAGTCTGATCAAGAGCCATTGAGTGCTGATGATGCTCGCATGAAGGATGAGGCCATCGCTGCCGGTAACCCTGAACTGCAACAGACGTCGGCGGCAGTTGAGAAGAGTGAAGAGGCCGAATCCTCCCCGGATGATGCCGAGCAACTCTCTGCGACTGCAGCAGGTGATGAAGATCCTGTTGCCAGCGATGAAGCCCCGGCAGAGGATGCCGCCTCTTCACCGGCAACAGCAGAGGAGAGCGCCACGTCATCCACTGAAAATCAACACAAGGATGCTGCTGTCGCCCCTGGCGCCAGACCTGATTCAATCATTGAAGGCATTAACAACGACCTGCTGTTTGGTGTCGGTGGAGTGGCTATTTTAGGGCTACTGCTCACTTTTCTGCTTGGTCGTCGCGGCGGCAAAAAACACACACGGCACGATCTGGCTCACGACGATGAAAACCTGGTTGACGAGAGTCTGACAGAAGTGAGACTGGCTGGTGAGAGCAGCGGGGCCTCTCAAGCGAGTGAGGTTGAGAGTGTCAGAGAGCCATCTGATGTGGATGAAGCCCCGGCTAAACAGCCAACGCAGGAATCCACAGCACAATTTAAACCACCTGAGCCCCTCTCGATTGCGGAGCCGGTAGCACTTGATCCTCTGGAACTTGTAACAGTCCTGATGCGCAACGGGGAAAATCGCCAGGCGCAGGAGGTTCTGAGGCAGGCAATTGAAGATGATCCGGCGCGCATGGAGTTGCATATGCAGTTGATAAAGTCACTCCACGCGGATAAAAACCGTCATGCATTTGAAGCAGAGATGAACCTGCTGGAGACAGGCGGGTTCAACATCGAACCCGGCGATTGGCATGAAATCGAAGGTATGCATGCTGATCTGCTTTCGACCGGTATGGATTCAACGGATGTTGTGAGCCAGGAGCACTCTGAAGCCGAGATCATTAATCCCGATTTTGACGCAGCCGAAAACAGCGGTGACGAGGATGTGGCTGACGCTGGAAAACAGTCCGATTCCGACCTTGAAGAGGCGCTGCGTGCTTTTGAGATGGTGCTCGAAGATAAAAAGTCTGATGAGTTGCTCCCGGAAGCAGGTGTTGCTCTGGATGAGACTGCATCAATACTGGACAGCCCTGTCATCAGTGCGATGCCGGGCGCTGAAATTGTTGAAGATCTCGAACTGGAGGACGATCTTGCTGTCGCTGAGAGCGCTGTCACTGATCAGGGGGTAGAGGTCATCTCACTCGATGACTCATTCGGCATTGATTCACACATCAACAGTGATTTTGATGATGTTCATACGGAGAGTGCCGATCAGGGAGAAGAACAGAGTGATACATTCACCCCCGGTGAGGAAGATACGCTGCCGATTGCAGAGTTTGAAGAACTCTCCATCACCTCATTCGATACTGATCCATCGACTATGAAACACGCTGAGCTGGATGCAAAAATTGATCTGGCTGCTGCTTTTGCCGATATGGGTGACGTGGATGGAGCCAAGGGTATACTTGATGAAGTCATGTCTGAAGGCAGTCAGCAGCAACAGCAGGCTGCACAGGAAATGCTGAAAAAATATCTCTGATCCCGGGATTGTTCCACGCATGCGCATCGCCCTGGGCATTGAATATAATGGCAGCGGGTTTCATGGCTGGCAACTGCAGCAGCAGGGCATCAGGAGTGTTCAGCAGGTGGTGGAACAGGCGATTGCAAAGGTTGCCGATCATGCGGTTCGCGTCCACTGCGCAGGGCGCACGGATACGGGTGTGCATGCGCTGGAGCAGGTCATCCATTTCGATACGCAGGCGCAGCGCCCGCAGCGGGCCTGGACACAGGGCGTCAATGTCAACCTGCCTGATGATGTCAGCGTTCTCTGGGCTACTCGAGTCCCTGAAGAGTTTCACGCCAGATTTTCCGCCGAACGGCGCTGCTATCGCTACCTGATTCTGAATCGCCCGATGCGTTCTGCGCTGCAGCACGGCAGGGCCACCTGGATTCATCGTCCGCTGGATGCTGAAGTGATGCACACAGCCGCCCGGGCGCTGACAGGAACGCATGACTTCAGCTCCTATCGCGCACTGGGTTGTCAGGCGAAAAGCCCCGTACGGACGCTGCATCATATCTCTGTAACACGGCGAGGCGAGATTCTCGAGCTCAGAGTTGAAGCCAATGCATTCCTGCATCACATGGTCCGAAATATTGCCGGAGTCTTAATCGCCATTGGTAAAGATGAAGCCGCAACAGGATGGGCTAAAGAGGTGCTGGAGTTGCGTGATCGACGACTGGGCGGGATCACGGCGCCTCCTGACGGGCTCTATTTTGAGAAGGTGCAGTATCCAGAGAGGTTTGGGAAGGTTTTAGGTTTTAAGTGTTAGGTTTTAGGTATTCGAGCTCGTAGGGCGCAATGAGCACCAGCGCTTCCACCATCTCCTGGCGCTGATCACTTAAAACTTAAAACCTAAAACTTAAAACCTCCCCTTCTCTAGCCTTTACTGGATCTCTATAGGATAATAGAGCGTCTTTATCATATTCATCCCGTATCTCTATGCGAACACGCGTTAAAATCTGTGGCATTACTCGGGTTCAGGATGGAGTTGCCGCTGCCGTTGCCGGCGCCGATGCTATTGGACTGGTCTTTTATGCCAATAGTCCCAGGCATGTGGAGATCGATCAGGCGGCTGGGATTGCCTCGGCGTTGCCGCCATTTGTCACCAAAGTCGCACTCTTCGTGAATGCGTCGGCTGACGAGATCGAGCAGGTGGTCAGCCAGGTTCCGATTGACCTGATTCAGTTTCACGGCAACGAATCTCCCGACTTTTGCTCTGCGCGGGGTAGGCCGTACATCAAGGCAATCCGCATGAAGCCCGGGGTGGATTTGCATCAACAGAGGGAGCTTTATCATCAATCCTGCGGGCTGCTGGTGGACAGCTATCGTGCAGGAGTTCCGGGCGGAACCGGAGAGAGTTTTAACTGGTCGCTGATTCCAGCCGATCTCTGTGCTGAAATCGTACTGGCGGGAGGATTAACCCCGCATAATGTGGCTGATGCCATTCGTATTGTGCATCCATGGGGAGTAGATGTCAGCGGCGGCGTTGAAGTGGCCAAAGGCATCAAAGATGCAAATGCAATTGAACAACTGATTCGAGGAGTCGAACTTGGTGATCGAAAAACCAACTAACTGGCGGCAGATGCCGGACCAACGCGGCCATTTTGGCCCCTATGGCGGCATCTTTGTCTCTGAAACCTTGATGGGAGCGCTCTCTGAGCTGACTCAGGCCTATGAGCGCTATATGCAGGATGAGGCGTTTCTCGCCGAACTGGATGCCGACCTGGCAAACTATGTCGGACGTCCATCGCCTCTCTACCATGCCGAACGCTGGAGTCGTGAACTGGGGGGCGCACAGATCTATCTGAAACGCGAAGACCTCAACCATACCGGTGCGCACAAGGTGAATAACACCATCGGCCAGGCGCTTCTCGCCAGTCGTATGGGCAAGAGCCGTATCATTGCCGAGACAGGGGCAGGGCAGCATGGCGTTGCAACAGCAACCGTTGCTGCACGCCTGGGTCTGGAGTGTGTCGTTTATATGGGGGAAGTCGACATCGCCCGTCAGGAGGCCAATGTCTACCGCATGCGTCTGCTTGGCACCGAGGTTGTCTCCGTTACATCCGGATCCCGCACACTCAAGGATGCACTGAATGAAGCGATGCGCGATTGGGTCACCAATGTCGATGATACCTTTTACATCATTGGAACCGTTGCGGGGCCTCACCCCTATCCGGCAATGGTGCGTGATTTCCAGACCATTATCGGCCGCGAAGCACGCCGCCAGATACTGGAGATGACAGGGGAACTGCCTGATGCACTCATCGCCTGTGTTGGCGGTGGCTCCAATGCGATCGGACTGTTTCATCCCTTTCTGAATGATGCCGATGTCGCAATCTATGGTGTTGAAGCCGCAGGCGACGGCATCGATACAGGCCGTCACGCCGCGCCTCTGTGCGCAGGCAGCCCCGGCGTGCTGCACGGCAACCGCACCTACCTGATGGAAGATGAGAATGGACAGATCATTGAAACCCACTCGATCTCGGCCGGACTCGATTACCCCGGCGTCGGCCCCGAACATGCGTGGCTGAAAGATACGCAGCGCGCCAACTATGTTGCCATCACCGATGATGAGGCGCTGCTGGCGTTTCATGCGCTGACGCGTATCGAAGGGATTATTCCGGCGCTGGAGTCCAGCCACGCTCTGGCCTATGCCATGAAGCTCGCCCCGCAAATGCAGCCGGAACAGAAGCTGTTGGTGAATCTCTCCGGTCGTGGAGACAAGGATATGCACACTGTTGCTGCACGCGAGGGGATCAAGCTATGAGCCGTATTCAATCCTGTTTTGCCGAACTCAAAGAGAGGCAACGCGTTGCACTGATTCCCTTTATCACTGCAGGTGATTCCGAGCCGGCATTGACAGTGCCGCTGATGCATGCACTGGTGGAATCCGGCGCCGATCTGATCGAGCTGGGCATTCCCTTCTCCGATCCCATGGCTGACGGCCCGGTGATTCAAAAGGCCGCCGAGCGTGCGCTCGAGTACAATGTCAGTCTCAGGGATGTGTTGCAGATGGTTGCGGAATTCCGCCGGCGTGATGCCGCGACCCCTGTGCTTTTGATGGGGTATCTGAATCCGGTCGAGGTGATGGGCTACGAAGCCTTTGCTGCTGAAGCCAGCGAGGCAGGTGTTGACGGCGTCCTGATCGTTGATCTTCCACCGGAAGAGGGTGGCGAGATTCTTCCTCTACTCTATGCGCATCAGATCGATCCTGTTTTTTTGATTGCGCCGACGAGCGACCGCAGCCGCATACAGAAAATTTGTGACGCCTCACGTGGTTACGTCTATTATGTATCCCTGAAAGGGATAACAGGGGCAGGGCATCTGGATCTCGATTCTGTTGCACAAAAGGTGGCCGGAATCAGAGAGATCACGCAATTGCCAATAGGCGTCGGCTTTGGAATCAAGGATGCTGTAACCGCCGCGGCGATGGGCAAGCTTGCCGATGCCGTGATCGTAGGCAGTGCAATTGTCAATCGTATTGCAGAGCACCAGGGTGATGCCGAGGGTACAATCAGGGCAGTCAGCAGCTTTGTCGGCGAATTAAGAGCCGGGTTAGATAGGTAGGCAAGTTTTAGGTTTTAGGTTGTTAGGTTTTAGGTAGGCACGTTTTAGGTTGTTAAGTTTTAGGTTTTAGGTGGTCGTGTGGGTATCAGGATTTCGTTTGAACTTGTTCTTTTGAGGTTTTATCCGACCACGTAGATAGTGTCATCGAACCAAATTTGCAACTGTCACAGGTCAATACCTAAAACTTAAAACCTAAAACGTAAAACCACCCTAGGAGGGTTCCATGAACTGGTTTGAAAAATTATTACCCACGCGTATTCGTACAGACGGTAACAGCAAAAAAACAGTTCCCGAAGGGTTGTGGGAGAAGTGCAAGGGGTGTGGAGCAGTTTTGTATCGTTCTGAATCAGAGCGCAACAATGATGTCTGCCCCAAATGCCACTTTCATAACCGCATCGGCGCGCGGCGGCGTATTGATCTCTTCCTCGATGCAAAGGAGCGCGTCGAAATTGGTGAAAACCTGAGCGCCACCGACCCGCTAAAGTTCAAGGACAGCAAAAAATACAAGGACCGTCTGATAGCAGCTCAAAAAACGACCGAAGAGAAAGATGCGCTGGTCGTCATGCAAGGAAAACTCAAGGGAGTGGGTGTTGTTGTCGCCGCTTTTGAGTTCTCCTTCATGGGTGGTTCCATGGGGTCTGTCGTTGGTGAGCGCTTTGTGCGTGGCGTCAATGTTGCGCTGGAAAACAGGGCGCCGTTGATCTGCTTCTCCGCCAGCGGCGGTGCACGCATGCAGGAGTCGCTGTTCTCACTGATGCAGATGGCAAAAACCAGTGCTGCGCTGGCGAAGATGCGCGCAGCAGGCATCCCTTTTATCTCGGTGATGACCGATCCGACCATGGGAGGAGTCTCTGCCAGTCTTGCGATGCTTGGTGATGTCAATGTCGCCGAGCCCAACGCGCTGATCGGTTTTGCCGGGCCACGCGTGATCGAGCAGACGGTGCGTGAAACCCTGCCCGAGGGCTTTCAACGCAGTGAATTTCTGCTCGAGCATGGCGCCATCGACATGATCATCTCGCGCCACGAGATGCGCGATCGTCTGCATCGGATTGTGATGATGCTGACAGCATCTGAAACGGCGCATCTACAACCGGAACCCGATGTTACGCCAGATGTTCCGGAATCCACACACGACAGCGATCCTGATGACGAAAAATCGCTCACTGCGTGAGTGGTTGGACTACCAGCAACTGATTCATCCTGCCGAGATTGAACTGGGTCTCGAACGCCTGCGGGAGGTTTGGCATCGTCTCCATCCCGGGAGATTCAAACCACTGCTCATCAGTGTTGCGGGGACCAATGGCAAGGGTTCCAGCGTGGCTTATCTCGATGCGATTTTGCGTGCGGCCTCGTGGCGCGTTGGCAGCTACACATCTCCCCACCTGATTCGTTATAACGAACGCATCCACATCGATGGCGAGGAAGTCGGTGATGATGAGTTGTGTGCGGTATTTGAACGTATCGAGGAGTGTCGTGGCGAGATCACACTCACTTATTTTGAATTTGGCACGCTGGCGGCGCTTGACCTCTTTTCCCGTTATCAACTGGATGTTGTGATTCTTGAAGTTGGACTCGGCGGCAGGCTCGACGCCGTCAATCTGCTGGATGCCGATGCTGCTCTGGTGACCTCCATCGGAATCGATCATCAGGCCTGGCTTGGTGACAACAGGGATGATATCGGTGCTGAAAAAGCGGGTATTCTGCGTGCCGGCCAACCTGCAGTCTATGCGGAAACAGATATGCCGGCTGGTTTTTTGCAGGCGGCGACAGCTATTGGTGCAAAGCTCTATCATCTCGGTGATGATTATTGCTATATGACGGGAGAGGACGGGTGGAGTTGGCACAGCGGCGGGGTGCTGCGTCATGCTTTGCCGATGCCATCGATGCGCGGTTACTATCAACTGCAGAATGCTGCCGGTGTTTTGATGATTCTGCACCTGCTGCGGCAGCGACTTCCTGTTAGCCGGGAGGCGATACGTCAGGGCATGATGCAGGCAAAACTGCCAGGCCGCTTCCAGGTCATTGCCGGTGAGCCGCTCATTATTCTGGATGTTGCGCATAACCGGGAGGCAGCAGCAGCGCTTGCAACAAATCTCGGTACGATGCAGTTCCCCGGAAAACTGCGTGCGATATTTTCGATGTATGCCGATAAACCGCTGCAGGCTGTTGTCGCCACCCTGAAAAATGCGGTGCATGAGTGGCACATCTATCCACTCGATGATGAGCGAGGTTTTAGCGGAGAAAAGCTGCATGCAGAAGTGCTGCAGGCAGTTGGAGATGCCAGGGTAATCAGCCACGACTCCTTGCAGGATGCGTTCCTGGCTGTGAAACAGGAGAGTGCGGCGGGGGATGCAATCCTGATTTTCGGCTCTTTTCGGGTTGTTGGCGAGGCATTGGAGATGCTGATGTTGTAAGATAGTTCTTGTCATAAAGTTTTGTTGTCATTACGAGCGCAGCGAAGTAATCTCAAGCAGATTGCCGCGTCGCCTGTGGCTCCTTGCAATGACTTGGTGGATGCGCTGTCGCTTATTCCCATACTGCCTATTTAAGAAGCTGCGAAAAAACAACCAAATTGAATACTAAGAAACTGGAGTGGAGTTGTGGAAGAGACTGTAAAAAAGCGGCTGGTTGGTGCGATTGTCCTGGTGTCGCTGGCAGTTATTTTTGTTCCTTTTCTACTCGAAGAGAAGCAGGAAGGCCTTCCGCAAAGCACTGTTGAACTGGAGAAAACCATTCCTGTGCAGCCGACACAGAAGTTTCGCAGCGGACTCGTTCCTGATGAAAAAACTGCAACACAGGATGTGATCAGGGCAGAGTCACAAGAGGCTGAGTTCAATCTCTCTGAACGACTCGATTTGAGTGAATACACCCCCCCCGCAGTGACCGGGGACAAATCAGAGTCCGGCAGAGAAGCAGATGAAGGTCAGCGGACAGTGGAGGAGAAGCCTGAAAAGCTTTCCACGCCGACGCCTGCGTCAAAGCCGCAGAGAGAGAGGGATGTTGCTGCTGCTGAAAAAAAGCAGTCTACTTCTAAACAAGGCTGGGTTATTCAGGTGGGAGCTTTCGGTCAGAAAAGCAATGCGGATAATCTCTACAAGAAGCTCAATAAAAGCGGCATGAATGCCTATATTGAAGAGAGCCGTAAGCACGGTAAAAAGCTCTATCATGTTCGTATCGGACCATTTTCAAGCAAGAGCAAAGCGCAGCAGGATCGCGGCAAGGCAGGAAAGGTGAGCGGTCTCAACGTCAAGGTTTTGAATCTGAAGTAGAGTAATCTCTAGCACTAACCAGCAATTCTGATAAAATAACGTCACTTTTATTCGACTTCTCAAGGCCAACTGTGAACTGGGTAGACTTTGTCATCATAGGCATCATCGCAATATCGGTGATTGTCAGTTTCTTTCGTGGCTTCTTGCGTGAAGCTCTCTCTCTGTTAGTCTGGGGACTTGCGATCTACTTTTCCCTAGCCTATTACAGCACTCTCGAGCCCCTGTTGCCAAGTGGATATGGTCTGCCGTCAACTGTACGCCTGGTGCTCTCTGGTGTCGCTATCTTGCTTGGCGTGCTGATCGTCGGAGGTATTTTCACCTGGATTATCGGAACTCTATTCGACAAGACCGGCATGAGCGGCACAGACAGGGTAGCGGGCATCCTCTTTGGTGGTCTTCGCGGAGTTATTCTGGTGGTCATTGTCGTATTGATCATCAGCTTTTTACCATTTAAAGATGAATCCTGGTGGAAACAATCAAAGATGGTTCCTCATTTCACTGAGATGGCAGAGTGGCTCAAGGTGCGCCTGCCGGATGAGATTCCGGCTTATTTTGAACAATACATCGAGAAGGATAAGGATGCCAAGCCCGTGAATGAGAAAGCGCCGGCTACAGCAGAGGATGAAATCGTCATTCCACTGGAAAAAATGGTCCCGGTAGAGTCTGATCCAGTCACTGCTCCACCGCTTCCGGCGCCGGCGCCTGTTACACCTGAAGGATCTTCACCGCCAAAACCACCGGGAACCTGAGTCATGTGCGGCATTGCAGGCATCGTTGCTCATCACGCAGTTAATCAGGAACTCTACGATGCCCTGCTGGTGCTGCAGCACCGGGGACAGGATGCTGCAGGCATTGTCACCTGCGAGGGCAATCATCTGAACCTGCGCAAGGGAAATGGCCTTGCACGGGATATCTTCCAAAGTGAACAGATGCTCGATTTACGCGGCAATATGGGGATTGCGCATGTGCGCTATCCAACTGCCGGCTGTTCATCATCTGCCGAGGCGCAGCCATTCTATGTCAACTCTCCATACGGCATTACCCTGGCGCACAACGGCAATCTGACCAATGCCAAGGTGTTGAAAAAGGAGCTGTTTACCTCGGATCTGCGCCATATCAACACCAATTCCGATTCGGAAATACTGCTCAATATCTTTGCACACGAATTACAGGAGCAGGGCAAACATCGCATCGATGCTGAAGATATCTTCAAAGCTGTTACCAGGGTGCATCAGCGATGCAGCGGCGCCTACTCTGCTGTGGCAATGATTCCAGGCTATTGCATCGTCGGTTTTCGTGATCCGCATGGTATTCGTCCAATCTGTTTCGGCAAGCGTGAAACAGAATCCGGGAGCGAATATATGATTGCCTCGGAGAGTGTCGCACTGGATACACTCGGCTTTAAACGCATTCGGGATATCGAACCGGGTGAAGCAGTTGTTGTCACCAAAGACGGCGAGTTCTATTCCAGTCAATGCGCCGAGAATGCAAAACACACCCCCTGTATATTTGAATACGTCTACTTTGCGCGTCCCGATTCAATCATCGACAATATCTTTGTACACAAGGCGCGGCAGCGCATGGGAGAAAAACTGGCCGCCAAAATAATGCGTGAATGGCCGGATCACGATATCGATGTGGTGATTCCGATTCCGGATACGAGCCGCACGGCCGCACTCTCGCTGTCCGCCAAATTAAAGCGCCGCTATACTGAAGGCTTCATCAAAAACCGCTACATCGGCCGCACTTTCATCATGCCCGGCCAGCAGGCGCGCAAAAAATCGGTTCGGCAAAAACTCAATGCGATCGATCTCGAGTTCAAAAACAAGAATGTTTTGCTGGTGGACGACTCCATTGTGCGTGGCACGACTTCCAGGCAGATTGTGCAGATGGCGCGCGACATGGGAGCAAAAAAGGTCTATTTCGCCTCCGCTTCGCCACCGGTGCGATTTCCAAATGTCTATGGAATTGATATGCCCGCCGCCAGCGAACTGGTGGCGTATGGACGCACTGAGGATGAAGTTGCAGATTATATTGGTGCTGACCGTCTCATCTACCAGGATCTGGAAGATTTGATCAACGCAGTAAAAAAGGAGGGATGCAGTGCTGTCTCATGTTTTGATGCCTCTGTCTTTGATGGTAAATATGTGACAGGCGATATCAGCAATAACTACCTCTCCGAGCTGGAATCAGTACGCAGTGACGGCGCCAAAGAAGCACAGGAGAATCGCTGGGGAAATACCATTGATCTGCATAATCACGCATAAATTCAGATCAGATGGAAATCGATAATTGACAACAGGCGCATGGTTGCTTATAGTGCGCGGGATCTTT
>JAIVTC010000084.1:0-5456 GCA_048629055.1 Candidatus Bathyarchaeota archaeon | reverse complement strand
CTGAACTGCCGGTAAGCCAGCGTCTGCAGGAGATCCAGGAGCTGATCTCGAAGCATCAGGTCATCATCCTCTGTGGTGAGACCGGCTCGGGAAAATCAACCCAGCTGCCCAAGATCTGTCTCTCCCTGGGACTTGGCGTATACGGGCGCATCGGTCATACCCAGCCGCGTCGCATCGCCGCCCGCAGCCTGATGTCGCGCATCTCCACTGAGCTCGATTCACCAGCGGGCGAGGTGGTTGGCTACAAGGTGCGTTTCAAGGATCATGTGCGTCCGCACACCAGGGTCAAGTTGATGACCGACGGTATTTTGCTGAACGAGATTCAGCAGGATCCCTGGCTGTATGAATATGATGCGCTGATCATCGACGAAGCCCATGAGCGCAGTCTGAATATCGATTTTCTGCTGGGATATCTGCAGCAGTTGCTGCCAAGACGTCCTGATCTGAAGATCATCATAACCTCGGCGACCATCGATCCCGAACGGTTCTCCAAACATTTCAATGACGCGCCGATTCTCGAAGTGAGCGGACGCACCTACTCTGTCGAGGTGCGCTATCAGCCGCCGCAGGAGGAGGGCGCCGGCGAGCGTGACGAGAGTATGCAACAGGCGATCCTGGATGCCGTGGATGATCTCTCCAGTGAAAGCCGTGGTGATATCCTGATCTTTCTCTCCGGTGAACGGGAGATTCGCGAAACCGCTGAACATCTGCATAAGCACAGGCTGCAGCTGACCGAGATTCTGCCATTGTATGCGCGTCTTTCCCCCACCGACCAGGCGAAAATCTTTCGCACCTCATCGAGCCGGCGCATCATTCTTGCAACCAATGTCGCAGAGACGTCGCTGACGGTTCCCGGGGTGCGCCATGTCATCGATGCTGGTTTTGCACGCATCAGCCGTTACAGTCACCGCAGCAAGGTACAGCGCCTGCCGGTCGAGCGCGTCTCACAGGCATCGGCAAACCAGCGCAAGGGGCGCTGCGGGCGGGTTGCCGAGGGGATCTGCATCCGTCTCTACTCTGAAGAGGATTTTGAAGCACGCCGCGAATTTATCGAACCGGAGATCCAGCGCACCAATCTGGCATCGGTGATTCTGCAGATGAAGCTGCTGCATTTTGCCGATATCGAGCAGTTCCCCTTTATCGATTCACCGCATCCACGTCTCGTCAGTGATGGCTACCGCCTGCTGGAGGAGGTGCTTGCGGTCGACGCACAGCGCAATGTCACCCGTCTTGGCAGGCAGATGGCGAGAGTCCCTGTCGATCCGCGAATCGGCCGCATGCTGCTGGAGGCGGCGCACACGCACTGTCTGCGGGAGCTGTTGATCATCGCTGCAGCGCTGTCGGTGCAGGACCCGCGTGATCGACCCCTGGAGAAGCAGCAGGCAGCAGATGAAGCACATGCACTTTTTCACCATCCGGAGTCCGACTTTCTCGCCTATGTCAGCTTGTGGGATCATCTCGAGGAGCAGCGCCGTCATCTCAGCCGGCGCAAGTTCAACAGCCACTGCCGCAGCCGATTTCTCTCTCCGACGAGGGTACAGGAGTGGCATGACATCCATCAGCAGCTGCGTGCGCAGATGCATCAACTCAGCTACAAAGAAAACACCAAAGAGGCCGGTTACGAGGCAGTGCACAAGGCGATACTCAGCGGCCTGCTGTCGCATATCGGTTTTCGTGAAAGCGGCGGCGACAACGACTACAAGGGGGCGCGCAACAGCCGTTTCTACCTGTTTCCCGGTTCAGTGCTTTTCAAGAGCAAGCCCAAATGGGTGATGGCGGCCGAACTGGTCGAGACCACCAGGCTGTATGCGCGTACAGCGGCAAAAATCGAACCGCGCTGGATCGAGTCGATGGCGGGACATCTGCTCAAGCGCAGCTACTCGGAGCCACACTGGCAGCAGCGCCGCGGGCAGGTAGGGGGCCGCGAGAAGGTGATGCTCTACGGCCTGACACTGGTCTCCGGGCGCAGAGTTAATTATGGTCCGATCAATCCCGGGGAGTCGCGTGAGATCTTTATCCGCTTCGCGCTGGTAGAGGGGGATTTCCACAGCAGGGCGCCATTCTGGAGGCATAATACAGAGTTGATCGAGGATCTGCGTGCACAGGAGGCTAAGTCGCGCAGTTTTGACATCCTCGTGGATGAGCAGGTGATCTACGAATTTTATGCTGCGCGTATTCCACAGGGGATCTACAGCACCGCACAATTTGAGAAGTGGCTGCGCAAGGCAACCGCAAACAAGCCAAAGCTGCTGCATATGCGCCGCCAGGATCTGCTGCGCGATGATGCCGCTCAGGTTTCGCAGGAACTCTACCCCGATGAGATGGAGATCAATGGCATGCGGCTGCCTTTGCAATACCATTTTGAACCGGGGCAAGCCGCCGATGGCGTCACCCTGATCGTTCCGCAGGAGGCCCTCAGCCAGATCAATGATGAACATTTGCAGTGGCTGGTGCCGGGCATGCTGCAGGAGCGTATCGTGACACTGTTGCGTGGATTGCCAAAATCGCTGCGCAAACATTTTGTTCCCATCCCGGATACTGCAGCAAGGCTTTTAGACGAATTGGCTATCACGGATGTTCCTCTGCTGCAGGCTGTGGGACAGCATCTGCAACGCATGGGTGGGGTTTACATCCCTGAAGATGCCTGGCCTGATGACTCCCTGCCATCACACCTGCGGATGAATGTGCGTGTACTCGATGCTGAGGGCGTCGCTATCGGGGAGGGGCGAAATCTTGCTGCGCTAAAGAAAAAATATGCTTCGCATGGTGGCGCAGGGCGTGCCTCACTTTCCGGGCATGAGATCGAGCGTGAAGAAATTTCACGTTGGGATTTCGAGGAGTTGCCGCAGCAAGTTACTCTCAAACGCGCCGGCATCAGTCTGACAGCTTTTCCGGCATTGGTCGATGAGGGCAACAGCGTCGCGATCCGTATTCTCGACAGCCAGACAACTGCGCAGCAGGCGCATCATGCCGGTTTGCGCCGTCTGATCATGCTGACGTTGGGTGAGCAGATGCGTTATCTGCGCAAACAGCTGCCGCATCTCAATCAAATGCGGCTGCAATATGCTAAGGCGGCCAAACCAGCCGGCCTGAAAACTGCTGTGTCGCTTGAAAAGGAGCTGCTGACGCTGATCATCGACAGGACGTTTCTGGATGACAATCCCGATATCCGTACCCGCAGTGAATTTGAAAGCATGATCGGGAAGCACAAGGGCGATTTGATGGAGTTCGGCAACAGCAGTTGTCAGCTGGTTGCAGAGATACTGGCGCTCTATCAGCAGGTCAGAAAAATGCTCTCCGCCACCACTGCCATCAACTACCTGGCCTCGATAAAAGATATTCAGCTGCAGCTGGATCAGCTTCTCTACCAGGGTTTTCTACAACATACACAGTGGCGCCATCTGCAGCGTTATCCCGCATATCTGAAAGCGATTGCCCTGCGCCTCGATAAATTGAAACATGCCGCACAGCGCGACCAGCAAAAAATGCGTGAGATGGCGGCTTTTCTGCAGCAGTGGCAGTTGCGTTATGAACGCATGCAGCAGCGCCGCCAATATGATGCGCGTCTCGAAGAGATGCGCTGGTCAATCGAAGAGCTGCGCATCTCGCTGTTTGCCCAGGAGGTCAAGACAGCCTATCCGGTTTCGCTGAAACGCCTGCAGCAGCGCTGGCGGAAGCTGGGGTTGTAGAGGCAGGTTTTAGGTGTTAGGTTTTAAGTTGTCCCTTGCCTAAAACCTAACACCTAAAACAATCCCCATAAAAACATGAAATTAAGTTCATCTATGATTATCATGTATCAATGAGCGACGACTATCTCTCCGCCTTCAAAGGCAGATTTACCTCGGCTTTGCGCTGGCATCATCTCGATGCGCTGTGGGAAGCGGTGCGCGATGCAAATGACGGCGCCTGGTTTGTCTATGCGATTGGAGAAGCGCCTCCTGATACGGCTGCTTCAATTGATAAACTTGACCACTTTCTCTTGGAAATCGATCAGCTGCTGCATGAAGAGCATGATGAGGAGTATTGCGGTATCGTCTATGCCGACAATCTGCAGGCGCCTACCTTTATCAAGATCTATGATCCGAATAATCTTGGCGTCAGTTGTGGTTTCAGTGACAACCCGCCGCTGCCGGGCTGGGTCTTGAGCCGCATCCCGCCTGTCGACCTCCCTCAAGCGATTCAGCCACCCAACAAGAGACGCCACTGGTGGCAGAAAATATTTCATTGAGTTGCATCTCCTTCGTGCTCTTGGTGGTGAATTTCTGATCCCTGCCAGAATAAATTATATGTTGTGTTATAATTACACAGTATTTTAATAGGTTATTACCCCTTGACTCACCGCAGGCTTTCCCATGACAACAGAGAGTGAACTCACAGAGACTCAATCGACCGCACTGAAGCAGATCACCCGTGCAGTCGTTGCCTTGCTTGATTCATGGCGCCTGCAAACTTCCGAGATGCAGCAGCTTCTGGCCTTGCCATCTAATGTTCGAGTGCGCATGTTCAACAAGTATCGTGACGGCAATGCGCTCCTGCCGAATGATCCGGTGGTGTTGCGCCGGGCGATGTATCTGCTGCGTATCAATGATGCGCTGCGCACCACCTATCCAAGGAATCCTCAAATGTCCAAACGCTGGATCAGGCAGCCTCAACGCCGTTTTGGGCGCCAGACTCCCTTGTCGATGATTCTGGAGCAGGGGGAGAGCGGCTTGATCCTGGTGCTGTGTGAAGTTGACTGTACTTTCTCATGGGATATAACAGGAAGCAGTAATTCACAAAACCCGGCCAGCGTATAGCGTCAAAGATACAACTGTCCCTCTGCTGCAGGCGAGGGTCAACCGCTAACGGGCGTTGCGCTATGAAGGTGCAATGCATTGCGCTTATTGCTACACTGCACCGCACTGTGATCCGCTCTTCCCTCATTTCACTGCTCTCTCTTCTCGCCTGGTGCAACTCTGCCGTCATGGCCAACGAATTTCCCATCTCTCCTGAGACGAAGAGTAATGAGACCGTGGACAGCATTGATTCTACGCTTGAACTCAGAAATTTCCTTGACCAGGATCCGACCAAGCGCAGTATTGCCCCGGATTTCTCCAACAATTTCCGTATATGGCGTAAGGGAGTGGAGAAAAAAATACGCCTGGAGACAATCTACTCTTATCATGCGCTTGCGCAAGGGTATGTTGACAGCAACAGCAGCCTTGGCGCCTCTTCCGGTGAGGTTTCATTCAGCGGCAAATGGTTGCTGTTTGGTCAAAAACAACACCGGCCGTTCTATCTCTCCTTTCGCATACGTGACCGGCATGCCTATAGCGATCTCGCCCCTTCTGAGATTAGTTCTGAAACAGGCATGTTGTGGAATACTGTGAGCGGTTTTAGCGACGCAGGCTTCCAGGTTCCTGACTTCTATTTCAGTCAAGAATTTGTTGGTGGCAGATTGACCCTGCGCTACGGCC
>JAIVTC010000083.1:0-7999 GCA_048629055.1 Candidatus Bathyarchaeota archaeon | reverse complement strand
GCTGTGCACAGACGATATCGCCTATCAGCAGGCGCGCCAACAGCTGCGCAATCCGGCTTTTATTGCCGGTTTCCTTGCAAAATCACTCGATGAACGCAGAGTGATCACTGCCGAGTATCGCAAAATGCGCGGCGAAGCGACTTCACTGCTGGCTGACGACATCATGGACGTCAATCAGCAGGCCGTGGTCGATGTGATGCAAAAACACCGCGTGAGCAGACTCATTCACGGGCATACGCATCGCCAGGCAATCCACCACTTTGAGATCGACGCAGAGGATGCAGAACGCATCGTCCTGGGAGAGTGGCATGCCGACCACGGCATGCTGCTTTCTGCAACAGCGGATGGTCTTAGTGAAGAACAGCTAGAAAGAAAACGTAACTATTCAGCTTGTTGATATATTAGCCAGGCAAGTCACTGTTTTCGGGTGTATCTGCTGGAAACGTAGGAGGCAGGGACGCCGACTCGAGCCTACATGGATGTATTCACGGCGTTTTCCGGAAGATATGCCTGGAAACAGTGACGAATTAGCAGGTACTGAATAGTTACAAGAAAACAAACATGACAAAAAAGTTTGCGATTGCTATATTGCAATTATGAATACGATGAAACAATTTCTGCAGGAAGCTATTCATCTTCCTGAAGATCAGCGCCTTGCACTTGTCCACAAACTTCTGCTGGTAGGTGAGCCACATACATCAAAAGATGTGGAAGATGCCTGGGATGCCGAAATCCGGGATCGCATTGCCTGTTATGATCTTGGTAATACGCCTACCCGCCCTGCCGGCGAGGTTTTCTCCGATCTGGATCGCAGATTGAAATCGTGATAGCGGAGTTCCGCCAGGAAATCAGGCTTTACGGCACATCTGCGCCAGCTTCTGAAGTTCGGATTCACTGAAACCTGCATCCAGGCGCGCCTGCAGATGCATCGGACAATGCACTCCGTTGCCCATGTATTCATGCACCAGATCAAGATAGGCCGCTTCTGCATCGATGCCGCGCTGTTCGCATAGATAGTTGAACCAGCGGCTGCCCGCTTTCACATGACCGATCTCCTCGCGCAGTATCAGCACAAGAATATCCGCTGTTTCCTGATCACCAACCCGGCGAAAACGTTTGATCATGCCGGGAGTCACATCCAGTCCCCGCGCCTCCATGACGCGTGGAATCAACGCCATACGGTGCAGCGGATCATGGGCTGTACGCATCGCCATATCCCACAGTCCATTGTGCGCCGGAAAATCACCGTAATTACAATTCAGTTTATTAAGTCTATTGTTTAATAGATTGAAATGATTGGATTCTTCTGAGGCGATATTGAGCCAGTCTGTATAATATTCGGCTGGCATTTGACGAAATCGAGAGACAGCATCCAGGGCAAGATTGATGGCATTGAACTCGATATGAGTGACGGCATGGATCAGCGCCGCCCTGCCCTCGACGCTTCCCAGGCCACGCTGCGGCAGATCACGGGGATTGACCAGTTCAGGTCTGTCGGGATGCCCCGCCACGGAGATATCGGGCAGCTCAATATCAGGATCAAAGGCAAGCGATCCACTCTGCCACGCCCGGGATAATGCGGAAGCTAGTTCGCACTTGATCCTCGGGTCTCTCTCGGTCAACGCCCGCCAGGTTGCAGAAAATAGTTCACTCATAATCCAGCATAGAATCAGGTAAAACGTCGGGTACAATAACTGCACCGAAAAACGGTGGGGTGCGCTGTCGCTTACGCCACCCTACGGGCCGGGTATCTGTCATTGCGAGGAACCGTAGGGTGCCAATAAGCGACAGCGCATTGCACCGGACAATGTCATGGCGGGCTGAGTGACGATACGGCGCCAACGGTGATCCTGACGCTACTCCTCCAGCTCTGCTTTCATATCATCTATACTGATATGACGCACATCGCGCCCCTTCACCAGATAGACGACATATTCACAAATGTTCTCGGAGTGATCTCCAATCCTTTCCAGGGATCTTGCACACCAGTGAACGCGCAGTGCATTCTTGATCTGGCGCGGGTCTTCCATCATCTGCAGAATCAACTGACGGGAGATGGCGTCATACTCCTCTTTGAGAGTAGTCGAAGACTGAATCGTCTCCAGGGCAGCCGCGACATCCATACGCGCAAACGCATCGAGCGCATTGTGCAGCATCCCTTTGACATGCTCTCCAAGATGGCGCAGTTCGACGAACTGCGACGGCTTGATATTGTCGTCCGCCAGCTTGATGGCGTATATCCCCAATTGCTCCGCTTCGTCACCAATGCGCTCGAGATCGGTAATGGTTTTGATGATGGATATTACCAGCCTTAAATCACTGGCCGCAGGTTGTCTTCGCGCCAGGATCAGGGTGCACTGCTCATCGATATCCACCTCCATGGCATTCACCTTGTAATCGGAAGAGGCGACCTTCTCCCCCAGCTTGCTCTTGGCTTTGAGGAGGGCTTTGAGGCCATCGCTGACCTGTTTTTCCACCAGCCCTCCCATATTCAGCGCCTGATTGCGCACCTCCTCGAGCTCTTCGTTGAAGCGATTCGAAATATGCTGTGTCAAATTCAGATCGGTATCCATCTCTATTCCCCCTACGGTTAGCCGAAGCGTCCGGTGATGTAGTTTTCAGTAAGTTGATGCTGTGGATTTGTGAATATCTGGTTGGTATCGCCAACCTCGACCAGTTTGCCAAGATGAAAATAGGCTGTACGCTGTGAAACCCGCGCAGCCTGCTGCATGGAGTGCGTCACAATGACAATGGTATAGTTCTGGCGCAGTTCATCGATCAACTCTTCGATGGTCGCTGTAGCGATTGGATCCAGCGCCGAGGCCGGCTCGTCCATGAGGATAACTTCCGGACTCACAGCAATGGTGCGCGCGATACACAGACGCTGCTGCTGACCGCCGGATAGTCCGGTGCCGGAAGCATTCAGGCGGTCTTTGACCTCTTCATACAATCCCGCTTTTTGCAGACTGCTGACGACGATCTCATCGAGCTCGGCGCGGTTGCCGGCGAGACCATGCAGCTTGGGGCCATAGGCGACGTTGTCATAGATCGACTTGGGGAAAGGATTCGGCTTTTGAAACACCATGCCGATACGGGCGCGCAGCAATACCGGATCCATATCCCTGGCGTAGATATCCTCCTCATCGAGACGAAACTCTCCGCTGACTTTGCAGATGGGAATCGTATCGTTCATGCGGTTGAGGCAACGCAGGTAAGTTGACTTGCCACAGCCTGACGGACCAATCAGGGCAATTACCTCATTGGCGCCGATATCCAGGCTAACATCAAAAATCGCCTGCTTATCAGCGTAAAAGACATCAACGTTGCGTGTTGATATCTTCGGCTTCTCTGTAAACGGAGATCCAACCGTCTCCTTGATCGTCTGATGGATATCAGGCGCCTCTGCTACCCGTGTCATATCTTTTCACCTACCACTTTCGCTCAAACCTCTTGCGCAATACCACGGCCAGCAAGTTCATTGTGACCAGAAACAGCAGCAATACGATAATTGCAGCCGATGTTTTCGCCATAAAGGCGCGTTCGGGACTATCCGCCCATAAATAGATCTGTACCGGCAGCACGGTTGCCGAATCGGTAATCCCCTGGGGGACATCCACGATAAAGGCGACCATGCCGATCATCAGCAGCGGCGCTGTCTCGCCAAGCGCCTGTGCCATGCCGATGATTGTACCAGTCAATATGCCGGGCATTGCCAGCGGCACCACATGCTGAAAAACCGTCTGTACTTTTGATGCGCCCAAAGCCAGTGCGGCATCGCGAATCGATGGGGGCACTGACTTCAAAGATGCGCGGCTGGCAATGATGATGGTCGGCAGAGTCATCAGGGTCAGCACCATGCCTCCAACCAGCGGCGCCGAACGCGGCACGCCGAAGAAGCCGATAAAAACCGCCAGCCCCAGCAGGCCGAATACAATCGAGGGCACAGCCGCGAGATTATTGACATTGATCTCGATCAGATCCGTCCAGCGATTCTGCGGAGCGAACTCCTCCAGGTAGACCGCTGCAGCCAGTCCCAGCGGAAACGACATGGCAAGCACCACCAGGATCGTCAGCATGGTGCCTCGCAGGGCGCCTGCGATACCAGCCTGCTCCGGTTCTCGTGAATCCCCCGAAGTCAGGAATGCCCAGTTCCACTTGCTCTCTATGCGCCCCTGCTCCTCGAGTTGATCCAGCCAGGCGACCTGGTTGTCCTTGATGCGGCGATCACTCTGCTGTGACTCCCGCAATTTAGGTTCTTTGAGAAAACTATCGACATCATCATCAGCAAGCACCCAGATCTGTTGGGTCGTTCCCAGCATCTCCGGGGCGGCAAGCAGCATATCGCGTATCTGATACTCGGCGCCGCTGCTGATGAGTTTAAACAGCGCCTTTTTGTCACGCCTTGCGCTGACATCAGGGAACATCGCATAGAGTGACTTTTTCAATACTCCCCGATAATTCCCTTTTTTCAGCGCCGCCTCATCCGCCGGCGCTTCCACACCGAGATTTTGCGGATCAAAAGCGACATCCATCTGAATCCAGTTCTGCTGAAAAGCCGGCCACGCCTTGATGCTGATGTCAGCAAGCAGAAAGGCCAGAAACAGAAAACCTGTCATGACAGAGAGTTTGCCCAGCAATATAAAGCGCTTCTCCTGACGATGGCGCTTTTTCAGGCTGCGTTTGACCTGCTCGGTATTATTGATAGTATGGCTCATTTTATTACTCATACTGCTCCCGGTACTTGCGCACCACATAGAGAGCAATCACATTCAGAATCAGAGTCGTCACAAACAACATCAGTCCCAGCGCAAAGGCCGCCAGTGTCTTGGGACTGTCGAACTCCTGGTCGCCTGTCAGCAGGGTCACAATTTGCACTGTGACAGTCGTCACTGCATCGAGCGGATTGGCCGTCATTTTCGCGGCCAGGCCGGCAGCCATCACCACGATCATGGTCTCGCCGATGGCGCGTGAGACCGCCAGCAGAACGCCGCCGACGATACCCGGCAGCGCAGCCGGAATAATCACCTTGCGCACCGTCTCAGCCCGAGTCGCTCCCAGCGCATAGGATCCCTCACGCATCGCCTCGGGGACAGCATTGATGACATCATCCGACAGCGAGGAGATAAAGGGGATTATCATCACCCCGATCACAATACCCGCGGCCAGCGCACTCTCGGATGCAACCGAAAGCCCCACCGACTCCCCCATGGTGCGAATCAGCGGCGCCACGGTCAACGCTGCAAAAAAACCGTAAACGACAGTGGGAATACCCGCCAGAATCTCCAGCACCGGTTTCGCAAAATTGCGGAATTTCGGCGTGGCGAACTGGCTCAGATAGATCGCGGTCATGAGGCCCAGAGGAACCGCAATCAACATGGCGATACCGGCAATCATCATGGTGCCAAGAAACAGTGGAACTGCGCCAAATGCGCCGGAAGAACCAACCTGGTCAGAGCGCATTGCCGTTTGCGGACTCCACTGCAGGCCAAACAAAAAATCCCACACCGGCACGGCTTCAAAAAATCGCAATGCTTCGAACAGGACCGACAACACAATGCCAACGGTTGCCATCACGGCGATGCCGGAACTCAGCATCAAGACGATGATCGTCACCCTTTCGACGGCATTGCGCGCCTGAAAATGTTGTGAAATCCGGCTTGCTCCCCAGGTAATTCCGGCAAGCGCCAGAATCAGCACCAGGGCTGTCTTGAACCAGGCGCTCAACTCCTGCATATGGTGCAGATAAGCGATTGCATCAATTTTCACCTGATCAGCCTGTTGCGTCATATCAGGTGATGCGGCAATCAGTTTGAGATCATTCAGATAGAGTCCAAGCTGGCTTTCGGGCAGGTTCTGCACCTCCGCCGGCAGTGATGCGATGAGCTGCTGGTTCAATACCGCAGGCTCCAGCATGCTCCACAACAGCAGTACAAGCAGCGCTGGCAATCCGCACCAGAGCGCCGTCATGTAGCCATAATATCTCGGCAGGGAGTGGAGATGGCGCACGCCCCCACTGGCGGCGGCTACAGCGAGAGAACGCTTGCGCCCGTAGAGATAGGCCAGGATAGCCAGGCCGATGAGTGTCACCAGCAGTGTGGTTGAATTCATGATTTTGACTTCACATTAAAACACCCTCACGAACAGGAGGGTGCTCAAAAAGTTTTCAGTCGGCAGTGTGCAGTTTGCAGCAAAACGAACTAGTAATCCTTGAGTGACCAACATCTTTACAAATGAGTCAAAATTCAATAATGACTCTCGCAAAGCTTCCGCGTCCTGCTCACGCCCCTCACCTGCATCCATGCAGGCGAAGACGCTAAGCTCGCCAAGAAAAACCTTTGCGGTCTTTGCGCCTTGGCGAGAGAAAATAATCACTTTCATGCCTCATCAGTCTGAGACCTGATCTCGCTAGATTCCTGCAAACTGCCTACTGCCAACTTCAATCGATATAATCGACGCCTAATTAGAGTTCCAGAGCCTTCATGCCAACAGAGTTCTCGCGAAATTCCTTGCGCATCTTCTCAGGCAGTGGAATCAGCCCCTTGTCAGCAAGATAACCATCCTCGCCCATTGCCGCTTCGCTGGTGAATTCGGTCACATACTCCACCATTCCGGGGATACGGCCGACATGCGCCTTTTTCACATAGAAATAGAGCGGGCGCGAAACAGGATAACTGCCATCGGCGATATTTTCAAACGTTGGTACGCTGCCATCAATCGTCGAGCCCTGTACTTTATCAGCGTTTTGATCAAGAAAACTGAAACCAAAAACACCCAGCGCTTTCGGGTTGGCAACCAGTTTCTGCACAATCAGGTTGTCATTCTCGCCTGCTTCGATGTATGCGCCATCCTCACGCACAGAGTGACAAACCACCTTGTACTGCTTCTTGTCCTTCTTCTTCATCGCCTTGATCCAGTCGAAAGTCTTGCAGCCACCTTCGAGAGCAAGTTCGGCAAAGGCGTCGCGGGTGCCGGATGTTGGAGGAGGACCCAGAACCTCAATTTTAACTGCCGGCAGTGCAGGATTCACATCTTTCCAGGTTTTATAGGGGTTGGCCACCAGTGTCTCGCTGCCATCTTTGGCAGGAACCTGTTTCGCCAGTGCCAGGAAGATATCCTTGCGCGACAGTTTCATCACCTCGGCTTTCTTTGAGTTGGCGATCACGATGCCGTCATAGCCAATCATCACTTCGGTGATTCCATTGACGCCATTTTTTTGACACATCTCGAATTCACTCTTCTTGATGCGGCGTGATGCATTGGTCATATCAGGAGTATTGATCCCGTCTCCAGCGCAGAAGAGCTTCATGCCCCCGCCGGTGCCAGTCGATTCGATCTTGGGGGTCTTGAAATCTGATCCCTTGCCAAAACGCTCTGCCACAACCGTTGCAAAGGGATAAACAGTCGACGAGCCCATAACGCTAATCGTGTCGCGCCCGGCCGCCTGGAGTGCATTCATGCTGAGAGCTGCAACAGCAGCAGATAAAACAAGCTTTTTCATCGGATAATAGTCCTGTCAGTGAAATTACGGGGAGCAGTATGATATTTGCGTGTGACCAGTTTATGACAGAAATGTGAACCTTTTATGACAACGAAGAAGGAAAAAGATGGTTGGCAGTTGGCAGTTGGCAGTTGGCAGTTGGCAGTTGGCAGTTGGCAGTTGGCAAAAGTCTAATCAAGTCTTTGCCACCTGCAAGCTTTATTTTGTTGTTTTTACTGCAAACTGCATACTGAAGACTGCCAACTTTTTTTCAGGAGAGAACCCTGCTCTTCGGAAAACAGGCTCTGAAAGTTGCGCCTTCACCAAACGTACAATCAACCCACAGATGTCCGCCGTGGCGGGTCAGAATATGCTTGACGATTGCGAGCCCCAGACCGGTGCCGCCTATCTCACTGGAGCGCCCATTATTGATGCGATAGAAGCGTTCGGTGACGTGGGCAAGATGCTCGGGGGCAATCCCGTAGCCATCATCCTCGACATCCAGGCAGGCCTGCCCCATGC
>JAIVTC010000082.1:0-2579 GCA_048629055.1 Candidatus Bathyarchaeota archaeon | reverse complement strand
AGATGTTTGCCGTAGGTAGCGACGCTCTCGCCAACTTGCGCCGCCAGTTCCCGGGTGGGGGTGAGGATCAGCGCACGCACCGGGCGTTTGCCCTTGACCTGACGGCTGTTTAGCAACTCCAGCAGGGGCAGGGTAAAGCCGGCTGTCTTGCCGGTGCCGGTCTGCGCGCCGCCCATAATATCCTGCCCCTTGAGGATCGCCGGGATCGCCTGGCGCTGGATGGGGGTGGGTTCATGATAGCCCTGATCGCGCACGGCGCGCAGGATGTCGGCCGAGAGGCCAAGTGTGTCAAATGACATGGGGTACTATTTCCTATTGGTAAATGCCGGGAGGGCATATTGGTCAGATTCAGGAGTTGTCCATAGAGCTTCTTGCAAGACTCTCGCAAGCTGTCATTTCGACTGAAAGGAGAAATCTTAACTATTTGATAAATAAGATCTCTCACATTCGTTCGAGATGACAAAACTCACAATTTTCGGACAGCCACTTAGGAGCTGTCTATTAATAACTTCCCTGATAATGCGCAGCAATGTTGTTCGTATTCAAGGCGCAGCAAGGGGCGCATAGCAGCGTTATGTAACTCTTGCTGGAACGCAGAAGACGGACAACAGGGCAAGCAGAATCGGGAAGTTATTATTGGACAGCTCCTTAGCCCAGCTGATTGTCTGCTACGTGGTATTTGGGGTCTTCGATCACATTGACCTCGACCAGGTTGCCCGCTCTACGCAGCAGCTGCCGGCACTCGGCGCTGAGGTGGCGCAGGTGCAGGCGTTTGCCGGCATTCATGTAGCGCTCGGCCAGGGTATCGATAGCCTCGATGGCGCTGTGGTCCATCACCTGTGAATTTTGAAACTCGACGACCACGTCATCCGGGTCGTTTTTAGGGTCGAACAGATTCTGAAAGTTGTTAACCGAGGCGAAAAACAGCGGGCCGTGCAGTTCGTAGACCTTGCCGCCCAGCTTTCCCTCGTAGCTCTTGACGCGGATGTGCTTGGCATGCTCCCAGGCAAACACCAGGGCGGAGACGATCACGCCTACGACCACGGCGATGGCCAGATCGGTTGCGACAGTGACTGCGGAGACCAGCACCAGCACGAAGGCGTCAGAGAGTGGGATCTTTCCCATGATGCGCAGGCTGGACCATTCGAAGGTGCCGATAACCACCATGAACATGACGCCGGTGAGTGCGGCCAGCGGAATCATCTCGATGAGTCCGGAAGCGAACAGAATGAAGGCGAGCAGAAACAGTGCGGCGGAGATACCCGAGAGGCGTCCACGCCCGCCAGAATTGATATTGATCATGCTTTGACCAATCATGGCGCAGCCGCCCATGCCACCGAAGAAACCGGTGACGGTATTGGCGGCTCCCTGTGCGACGCACTCCTTGTTGCCGCGGCCTCGGGTCTCGGTGATCTCGTCGATGAGGCTCAGAGTCAGCAATGATTCAATGAGGCCGATGGCCGCCAGGATCACCGCATAGGGAAAGATGATTGTGAGCGTCTCCCAGGTGAAAGGCACGGCGGGGATGCTGAATTGGGGCAGGCCGCCGGCGATGGATGCCAGGTCGCCCACGGAGCGGCTATCCAGGCCCAGGCTGATGACGATCAGGGAGACCACGATGATTGCCGCCAGTGAGGAGGGGATCGCCTTGGTCAGTTTGGGCAGATATTTGATGATTGCCATGGTGAGGACGACCAGGGCGAGCATAATGTAGAGTTGATTCCCCTGCAGCCACTGACTCTGGCCGGCCGCATCGGTCGTCTGAAACGACTGCAGTTGAGCCAGGAAGATGACGATGGCGAGGCCGTTGACGAAGCCGAGCATCACAGGATGGGGCACCATGCGGATGAATTTCCCCAGTCTGAGCGCTCCCACCAGCATCTGGATCAGCCCCATCAGCACCACCGTGGCGAACAGGTACTGCACGCCGTGCTGGGCCACCAGCGCCACCATGACCACTGCCAGGGCACCGGTTGCTCCCGAGATCATGCCCGGACGGCCGCCAAAAACTGCGGTGATCAGCCCCACCATGAAAGCTGCATAGAGGCCCACCAAAGGCTCTACTCCGGCGACAAAGGCGAAGGCGACTGCCTCTGGCACCAGCGCCAGGGCAACAGTGATGCCGGAGAGGAGGTCATCCTTTGGGCAACCGCGATCGGTGCACTCGAAATTGAAAAACACGGGGAACCTCGGGAACTGGAAGTGGGGAAAAGCGGGCGAGAATGGACGGGGATGCAAGATCCCTCGCGCTGAACCGGTAAAGAATACTCGGCAGCATGGTGGTTGTCAAGTTAGAAACGGGGTTGTGATATCCCTAAAATTATTTATAAAAGGGGATAGATGTGACGGTTTGAGAGAGCGGACTTGCTCCTGGATCGAAAAAAGTGCCGTAGGATGTGCTGAGCTTGCGAAGCGCATCTGTCGCGTGGTTTCTCGATCGATGCGCTTCGTTCCTCAGCAGCATCCTACATTCGGTTGTTAACCTTCAGGTGATGGTGCAGCTCATGTCCTGCCCGCAGCACATCGGTGACTTGATCTTGCCGTGTCCGTTGGGGCACTCGGATATCTCCACTTCAGTG
>JAIVTC010000081.1:0-8604 GCA_048629055.1 Candidatus Bathyarchaeota archaeon | reverse complement strand
ATCTCTCGAGATCAGACTCCACTCCCAACGGCAACAAGAGGCATTCGGTGCACTGCTGGCCGGGGTATTGCCAAAGTATGCTGTGATTTTTCTCGAAGGTGAACTCGGCACTGGGAAGACTACGCTGGTGCGCGGAATTCTGCGTGGTTTTGGCTGGTCAGGCACGGTGAAGAGTCCGACCTATACGATTCTCGAACCCTACGAACTGCCGCAACAAAATCTTTACCATTTTGATCTCTACAGGCTGGCGGATGCCGAAGAGCTGGAGTATCTGGGATTGCGGGAACTGCTTGGCGAAGGGTTGCTCTTTTTCGAGTGGCCTGAACGTGGCGAAGCTTCGCTGCCGCCTGCGGATATCACTGTGAATATTCAGCATGAAAAATCGGGCAGAGTGTTAAAATTCACTGTTCTGGATCCACAGCTACAGCATCAGATCGCTGCACTCATAAAGAATTTCCCGAATAGTCCCCTCTCCCCACAGGGAGAGGGTTAGGGTGAGGTGAATAGAGGAAAAAACATGGATTATCTGCGTCATCTGAAAAACTGCAACAACTTTGATCCACACCTCTACACTCCCTTCAGGCTCGATGGCAAACAGGTGGGCTGGGTGACACAGCCGTTCTGCGAGCGCCTGCAGCAGGAGTCAATCTTTGTCATCCATGATGACGAGATCACACTCATCCCGGAACTGCAGCACTTTCAACAGCGAACCGATGCATTGGCGGAGGTGGTCGTTAAACTGCACCGGGAAGGCCTGATCAACACCATCCTGAATGAGCCCTATGCATTCACCGAGGGACCCAGGGACGAGGCATTATGCCTCATCGATCGCGCTGCAGCAGTACTCTTTGGTTTGCGCTCATTCGGACAGCATGTGAATGGCTTTGTACGCAGCGGCGGCGATATTCAGATGTGGGTTGGACGGCGTGCCAAAGATCGTTTTCTATTCCCCGGCAAACTGGACCAGATCGTCGCCGGCGGTCTTCCATGGGGTGTGACTCTTGAAGAGAATCTGAAAAAGGAGTGTTATGAAGAGGCTGGCATTGCCGCTGACCTCGCCCTGCAGGCAAAACCGGTGGGCATCATTCGTTATCAACTCAGCAGTGAGCGCGGCGCCAAGCAGGATCTGCTCTACTGTTACGACCTTGAATTACCAGCGGATTTCCAGCCGTACTGTACCGATGGTGAAGTGGATGAGTTCTACCTGATGTCGCTGGAGGAGATTGCGATCCTGATCAGAGAGAGCGATGAATTCAAACTCAACTGCAATCTGGTGATCATCGATTTTCTGATTCGACATGGCTGGCTGCAGCCGCATGAACCCGACTATGTGGAGTTAGCATCGGGGCTGAGCAATCCACCGGGGAGGTTTTAAGTTTTAGGTTTTAGGTTTTAGGTTTAAACCGGTGCTTTTTTTAAATTGTTCGAAGCGCTTTGCGACAGCACTCTCTCTTTCTGCTTGCGTGAGTGCTTCCATCAGTGGCTGATGCACGCTCGGTATAAACAGCAAATCTTGCAATAGCTGATCGAAGCCCTGCTGCTCGACCCTGTCGTTGGCGAGTGCGTGCAGGAACATGCGTGCAAATTCCGGCTGCAGCAGCAGTTCCCAGGCGCGTGCAGAGATGGCGGCGAGCACTTCGATGTCGCTGGCCAATGTTGAATGCTGCAGCACCGATTCAAAGGCGGAGTGCTGAATGGAGGTTGCACTGCTGTTGGAGAGCGCCCGCAACAGTGCAGCAGTTTGCGGGATGTCGGGCTGTGTGATCTGCAACTGCTGCTGGAGAAGTGGCACCAACGGTGTTGCAATGCTGTACGGAACCTTCTCGTTTTCCAGACAGTGGCACAGTGCAATCAGAGGTTCCGGCGGCAGATGGGGCAGGGCGTCGGCGATGCACTCTTCATGTTGAGCATAGCGGGCCGCAATATCGGCAATCCCCTGGTAGCCGACAAAGCTCCACTGATCCCATCCCGGTTTACCATCAAAGTAGTCCATCGCATGCGCATAGAATCGCGACGGCTCCCTGTTCAGATCGACTGAAACCCTGGCATGAAACACGGCAAGACGATCTTCCCGAGGTTTAAAGGTGCAGGGATTGTCTTTCAAGGCATCCTGCAGCTGGCTGGCGTCGCTCTGTTGTTGATTGTAGCGCCACGCCTCGAGCAGGCGTTGCAGAAAATAGTCGCGGGAGGGCTGCACCAGTCTTGCCTGCTCATCGAGCGGTAGATGCAGAAACCAGATCTGAATCTGCTGTGCATCCTCTGCACTCTCCATGAGCATCCCGAACCAGGCCTGGCGCATCAGGGGAGCAGGCCAGCTGATCTGCGCATGCTCGAACTGCAAAAATTGTTTGCGCTCTATTTTCCTGACACGTCTTCCCATATCATAGAGACGTATGCGGACACCGGACTCCTCCAGCAGATGAATCAGTGTCGATGGCACAGCCGATCGGGGCGTCATTTCATCCACGTAATAATGTGATGCACCAGCTCGTCGGCATCATCTTCACACACACAGCGTCCCTTGATGCTGTTGCCTGATTGCATCACTGTTTCCGGGTTTCCTGAAACCAGCGGATGCCACTGCGGCAGATCCTTTCCCTCCTGCAACAGCCGGTAGGCGCAGGTGGAGGGAAGCCAGTAGGGATCATCGAGATTGTCAACTGTCAGGGTAACGCAGTCAGACACCAGCTTGGAGCGGTTGCGGTAATCCGTGCATTGACCACTCTCCACATCCAGTAGCCGGCAATGCACATTTGTGAAGTAGATATCACGTGTCTCCTCATCCTCGAGACGATGCAGACAGCACTTGGCGCAGCCGTCACAAAGCGCCTCCCACTCATCGCGATTCATCTCATCGAGAGATTTGTTACGCCAGAATTCCGGCTCAAGATTAGACATAAGGGAGGATGGGGGAGGTTTTAAGTTTTAGGTGGTTAGGTTTTAGGTGGTTGATCACCATGGTGCATGTTAATATTATTAATTGTCAATAGATACAATTACAATTCCATGGAAGGATAATAATGGTATATGGATCATTTGAAGAGCTGGAAGTTTGGAAAAGAGCCCGCCAACTTTCAGTCAACACTTATCACCTAAAACTTAAAACCTAAAACTTAAAACCTAACCACCTAAAACTTACCTATGCCTGTATATCGTTCCCACACTACCACGCATGGCCGCAACATGGCTGGAGCACGTGCCCTGTGGCGCGCTACAGGCATGAAGGATGATGACTTCAACAAGCCCATCATCGCAGTCGCCAACTCCTTTACGCAGTTCGTGCCCGGCCATGTGCATTTGAAAGATATGGGGCAGCTGGTTGCACGGGAGATCGAAAAAGCCGGCGGCGTTGCCAAGGAGTTCAATACCATCGCGGTCGATGACGGCATCGCCATGGGTCATGACGGCATGCTCTACTCATTGCCGTCGCGCGAGCTGATTGCGGATTCTGTTGAATACATGGTCAATGCCCACTGCGCCGATGCGCTGGTGTGCATCTCGAACTGCGACAAAATCACCCCCGGGATGCTCATGGCGGCGTTGCGGCTAAATATTCCCGTGGTGTTTGTCTCCGGCGGGCCCATGGAAGCCGGCAAGGTGAAACTCGCCGGCAGGGGCGAGATCAAGCTGGATCTGGTCGACGCCATGGTCTCTGCGGCTGATCCGAATGAGAGCGACGAAGATGTCGCTTCCATCGAGCGTTCCGCCTGTCCCACCTGCGGCTCCTGCTCGGGAATGTTTACCGCAAACTCCATGAACTGCCTGACCGAGGCGCTGGGACTCTCCCTGCCCGGCAATGGCTCACTGCTGGCAACACATGCCGAACGTAAAGAGCTGTTCCTTGAGGCCGGACGTTTGATAGTCGAAATCGCCAAACGCTACTACGAGGAGGATGATGCATCTGTTCTGCCGCGCAGCGTCGCCTCTTTTGAAGCCTTTGAGAATGCCATGACGCTGGATATCGCCATGGGCGGTTCCACCAATACCGTGCTGCATCTGCTGGCTGCAGCGCACGAGGCGGGTGCTGATTTCACCATGGAGGATATCGACCGTCTCAGCCGGAGGGTTCCGAACCTGTGCAAGGTGGCGCCATCGACACAGCAGTACCACATGGAAGATGTGCACCGTGCTGGCGGCGTCATCGGCATCCTCGCCGAGCTCGATCGCGGCGGCCTGATACATCATGATATTCCGACTGTGCATAGCGCCTCTGTGGCGGCAGCCCTGGCCGAGTGGGACATCATCGGCAATGGCAGCAGCGAAGCTGTCAAAACCCGTTTTCTCGCCGCTCCCGGAGGCATACCCACACAGGTGGCTTTCAGCCAGAACAGGCAGTGGCCTGATCTCGACACAGATCGTGCAAACGGCTGCATCCGCGATATGCAACACGCCTACAGCCAGGATGGCGGACTGGCAGTACTCTATGGCAACATTGCCGAAAAAGGCTGCATCGTCAAGACAGCAGGCGTGGATGCATCCATTCTCAAATTCAGCGGTCCTGCAAGAATCTTCGAGAGCCAGGATGATGCTGTCGCTGCCATTCTCGATGACAGCGTCAAGGCAGGCGATGTCGTACTGATCCGCTACGAAGGTCCAAAGGGCGGACCCGGCATGCAGGAGATGCTCTATCCCACCAGTTATCTGAAATCCAAGGGGCTGGGAAAGGCCTGCGCATTGATAACAGACGGTCGTTTTTCAGGCGGCACCTCCGGACTCTCGATCGGTCATGCCTCACCGGAAGCGGCAGAGGGTGGCAATATCGGCCTGGTGGAGGAGGGTGATCGTATCGAGATCGACATCCCCAGGCGCACGATTCGTGTCGCACTGAGTGATGAGGAACTGCAGCAGCGCCGTGAAACCATGGATGCAAAAGGTGAAGCCGCCTGGAAGCCGGAAAAACCGCGCAAACGCTTTGTCAGCCAGGCGCTGCGGGCTTATGCAGCAATGACCACATCGGCAGCTTACGGCGCAGTGCGGGATGTGTCGCAATTGGATAGATAGGTTTTAAGTGGAGAGGTTTTAAGTTTTATGTTTTATGTTTTAGGTGGTGTAATGCGCTGCGCTTATTACACCCTATATTTTGGAGCGTAATAGTTATTTTCTTGCCTGCCAGTCATCCATCATGATTTCTGCTATAGTTAAATTGAAGTAGTGGTTGCTGACACTTAAAACCTAAAACTTAATAACCTAAAACTTTCCTCATGACTCTAACTGAACTTCGCTATATCATTGCCGTTGCCCGTGAACGCCATTTTGGACGTGCTGCGAAGGCCTGCTTTGTGAGTCAGCCGACACTCAGTGTTGCGGTCAGAAAGCTCGAAAATGAACTTGAAGTTGCTATTTTTGAACGCGGCAAGGGAGAGATCACTGTTACCGATCCCGGCATGAAGATCGTTGAACAGGCGCAACGCGTTCTGGAGGAGACCAACAAGATCAGGCAGCTCTGCGAGCAGGGCAGGGATCAGCTCTCCGGGCCGCTTAGAATCGGCGCGATTCATACAATCGGCCCCTACCTCTTTCCCGGACTCATTCCCGACCTGGCAGAGCAGGCACCTGGGCTGCAACTCGCCATCGAAGAGAATTACACCGCAACATTGTCGGAAAAACTCAAGCATGGTGAACTCGATGTAATCATCATTTCACTGCCGTTTAATGAATCAGGCATTGAAACTGCTGAACTCTATAATGAGCCTTTCGTCGTGCTGCTGCCTTCCTCGCATCCGCTCTGTGCAGAAGAGAGCATCGAAACCAGTCAACTGCAGAATGAGTCAGTCCTGCTGCTTGGCAAAGGACACTGTTTCAGGGATCAGATTCTGGAGTTTTGTAAAGAGTGCGGGCACAGCGGAGTCCTTGGCGACTCTATCCAGAGCAGTATCGAAGGAGGCTCGCTTGAGACCATTCGCTATATGGTGGCCTCGGGACTGGGGATAACGGTGCTTCCGTGTTCGGCAGCAGGGGCCGATAAATTCTCCCGGCGTCTGCTGCAGATCCGTCGTTTCAAAGGAGAGCAGCCGCAACGCACCGTTGCACTGGCCTGGAGGAAGAGTTTCACCAGACCGCAGGCAATTGAGTTGCTGAAAAATGTCATCACATCAAATCTGATGGGATGCGTGAAACCAGTCTAAATCTCCATCTATTGAACTCAGCCACACTATGCAAGAGTTATTGTAACTCCACATAAAAACACTGTATCTTATTGTTATAAATATAGTTAAGTTGTCCTATTTTGCATTCACCTTGGTCACGATATCGACACACTGGTTGATGGTGTTATGAATTGTACATAGATGTGCGGCTCTCTCTACCGCCTTAACACGCTTGTCAGGCAGTTCCGGCCAGTTGATATCCATCTCAATATCACTGATACGGGTTGGTTTGCTGCCATACTCCCAACTCAACTCCATGCTGATGTTGTCCACAGGCAGGTCCAGGCGCATGGAGTAGCTCTCAAGCACCGCAAATGTACAGCGCCCCAGTGAAGCGACAAACATCGGCATGGCGCCAAAGTAGTGCGCCTCAGTCTCCAGTGAGATCTCAATTTCATCTTCTTCAAAATCAGACATCTGGATTTTAGCTTGTTCTATCAGGTGGATTTGCATCGTGAATCCCGGCGTAGGCGCCTGCTGTGATTAAAAAGAGGTCTATATCTTATCGCAGAACCAGCTGGTCACATAGGATGTGCTGAGCTTGCGAAGCTTCACTCGTAACAACCACACACAGCACTAGTCGTGCAACATGGGGCAAGAGGGGACTGCTGAGTTCGGGTGAAACACATTCGATTGAAGTCATCGGACAAACTCACGCGCATGATTTAACATAATATACATTATGCGCAATAGAAGATCATCCTAATCGTGGCTGTTCTCTAACGCAATCACAGAAAAGTGTGCTGCTGTAGCTTTTCTTATCAGACCTTTGTCCGCAGTGACGAGCGTAGCCCCCCGTTCGCGTGTCAAGGCAAGATAAATACAATCGTATACAGGATGATCGATCGTATGGGCAATTTCGAAGGCTTCGTTAATAAGTGCTGCTGTTGGTGCAAGGTCTAGAAGTCCAGGCAGAATATTAAGAACTTCCTGAGCCAGTGTCGGATTAATTTGCCCCCTTCGTTGCTGCTTCCAAAAAACATTCGCCACTTCAGCAAGCAACCAGTCAGGTGCGATGAGAGCATCAGGTTGATCAAGCAGAGCGCGGGCAGACTCATGCCCCTCCTCAGGAACAAACCACTTTACAGCCACACTGGCGTCAATGACCATGTTCAACGGTCGCGATCCTCACGAATCAGGCTTGTGCTATCAGCTTGCCAGCGTCCGGTTAGCTCCTGCTTGATAGCATCGACTTTGGAAAGCAGATCACGCCTGCGGGAGTAACCTCCGGCCACATCATTGAGAATTACACGCAGTTCACCCTCCAGTGAACGGTGATGCGACTTCGCTATTGCCTTCAAGCGATTAATCGTATGATCATCGAGATTTCGAACAAGAACCTGCCCCATGAAATCACCTCATAATGAGTGAGTGAACAATTGATAGCAAAATGATAACATCATGGTGCGTGCACGACAAACTGAACCAGCAGAGAGCCTTTCCCATCACGCAACTGAAGACGATCCCTTCCCAATTTATAGGTGTGTGTTTTTTGCAGCGCCTGCAGATACTGCTGCTCCTGGTCCATGATGCCTGTGGGTTCTGCACAGAGCTTTCTGGTCGTCATCGCCGGGCCAATGGTCAGATTTTCGCCGCTGATCGTATAAGAAGCTGAGAAGTTGTTGCAGCCGGCGTTGCCACTGACTTTTCCCTCTTCAAAGCGTGCTGTTGCCAAGTGTGTTGCCATGGAAGAGACGACTCCGCCTTTACCGTTGTTGATGCCGCTGGCCTGCCATTGGGTCATTTCGAGGGTGGCGGTTTGATGTGCAACGTATTGGAGTATGAGGCGATTCTCTGCATTCATCAGCAGCAGAGCATCATCCTTGAGCTGGTAGTGAGTGACTTTTGGTAACAGTGAGAGATAGTGCTGCTCCTGTTGTGAAACCGGAGGCGCACAGGCCATCATGGTCGAGGCGATCCTGTCAGAGATCAAGAGCTTGTTTTCCTGCGTCGATTGATACTGAGTGGAATATTGATTACAGCCGCCACTGCCATGCAGCTTGCCATCGGCAAAGATGGCGTGAATTGAACTGTCAGGCAAGATCTGTTGCATCTTGCAGGTTGCATCAGCATAGCTTTCAAGCTGCCATTCACTGCTCTCGAGTGATTTGTTTGCCGGCATCGCAGCATCGATCACGGAAGAAGCGCTGATTGCAGCAGCAAGTAGAAGAGTTGGTATCAAAATTTTCATGGTAGAAGGCCTTGTGAAATGATTTGGGATTACAACAAACGCTGAGCCCGTGGATATTCAAGTATATGAGGTTCTTACAAAACCCTCTAAAGCTGTCATTTCGACTGAAAGGAGAAATCTTAATTGATAAATAAATAAGATCTCTCACATTCGTTCGAGATGACAAAACCCACTATTTTATTTCGATGCAGCCTTTTCGTTCTCAGAGGCTCTATCCATGATACTGGCGTAGATACCTGCCATGTGCGCCACCATCTGCTGGTATTC
>JAIVTC010000080.1:0-4143 GCA_048629055.1 Candidatus Bathyarchaeota archaeon | reverse complement strand
TTTGCGCGTTATGTGCTGCCTTCGCTGATTGAAAATTATAAAGACGAAATACTGGAGCAGGTCAGCCTGGTCGTGGGGAAGAATATCGAGGCGGATGCTGTTTCGGTCTTCTGGCGGGAGGATGGGCACGGGTTTCATCTGCAAAATCTCAGGTTGGTGAATGATGATGGCAGCTCTGACCTCAAGGCGGAGTCGGTCTACCTGAAGTTCAGCGTGATGGAGGTGATCCGCCATCTGAATATTGCGCCATCGGAGATCCGGGTCGTCGGAACTCACCTGGCGGTCATCCGTCACGCGGATGGCCGTGTTTCGATTCATGGTATCGAACACTCTGGTGATTTCGATGTTGATCTTAGCGCCATGATCCTGCAGCCGGTGTTCCTCGAGGTTGTGGATTCGGAGGTGACGGTCATTGACCTGGTGCATAAAAACACCCTGCCGCTGCATTTTTCGCCGGTCAACCTGTTGATTCAAAATGACGGCAGTCAGCACCAGCTTTCAGCCAGGGTCTCGATTGACGAGGGTGAATCCGGCGGTTTCACGCTGATTTCACAATTTCAGACAGAGAGTAATAACTTGGAGCAGTGGCAGGGAGAGGTCTATCTGCGCACTGAGCATCTGGACCTGGCGTGGCTTTTGCAAAATCGCTTTCCCGGACATTACAACCTGGAACATGCCAAAACCAGCATGGAGATCTGGAGCCATTGGGAAGAAGGACGATTATTGACGCTTCAGGGAGTCATGTACAGCGAGGATCTGCATTTTCGTTCGCAAACAGTCAAAGAGGCGCCGGAGCTGGCGCTTGACTATTTTGGCGGCAAGTTCCACTGGCGGCGGGAGCAAAACGGGTGGCTGCTTGATATCGCCGATCCCGTGATCAGGCATGAAGATGCTGTGTGGCCAACAAAATCGATCAGTGTCGCCATACGCCAGATCTCCGGGAAAGGCCCGCTTCACTTCTACCTCGGCGCGGACATCCTCAGTATCGATGGTTTGTTCAAAGCGCTTGCCGTACATCCACCCGATCATCCGTTGATGAAGGATCTGTTTGCTGCCCAGGCGCAGGGAGAGGTGCTCAATCCCTTCCTGCATTTGAAAATGCATCGCCCGATCGAGTGGGAATTCAATGCCACACTGGAGAAACTTGAGACCAGGGCGGCCGGAATATTCCCGGAAATCAAGGGGATCAGGGTGGTGGTGGCAGCCTCCCATGACAGCGGTAGTGTGAAATTTGCGGGGAGCAACGCTTCGGTCTATATCAAATCGCTGTTTCGCGAACCGATGTTACTGGATCAGGTGAGCGGAGAACTGCGCTGGGAAAAGCAGCCGAATGGTGACTGGCGTATTGCAACGGACAACCTGGCCGCACAAACCGGGCATATCAAAACGACAACGAGTTTCCGCTATACACTGCCGCCGCAGGGGAAAGGCTACCTGGATCTGCGTACCGACTTTCAGGAGGGACATGCCGAGCATGCCTCGATCTACTATCCGGCGCATATGATGCCGCCTGCAGTGGTCGAATGGCTGGATCGTTCATTGACCAAAGGATTTGTCACCTCCGGCCGCTTTGTGCTGCAGGGGCCGCTGCAGAGCTTTCCCTTCGAAAACAACAATGATGGTTTTTATGAGGTGCTTTTCGATATCCGGGATGCGGAGATCGCATATAAGGAGGAGTGGCCGCCTTTGAAGAATGTAAAGGCCCGGGTTCGCTTTCACGGCAATCATCTCAATATCGATGTCAGTGAAGCCACGATCTATGATAACCGGGTTGACCGGGCAAGTATGCAGATGCAGCTCAAGCCGGCATCCGCCATTCACCTGCAGGGTCAAATCTCCGGATCGCTGGAGGGGCCGGTGCGGCTGCTCAGGGAGACGCCTCTAAAGAAAAAATTCGCACCGATGATGGAGGCGCTTGATATGCAGGGTGAAGGAGAACTCAGTGTCGATATGCAAATTCCGTTAAAAAAACATCACGCGGCAGCCTTTAAGGGCGATCTGCTGCTCAAAGATGCAACCATCAACGCCAAAGATGTCGACGTCTCTCTGCAGGGCGTCAACGGGGTACTGCACATGACTGACAGCGGTGTCAGTGCGAACAGACTCAAGGCGCGTCTGCTGGGGAGTCCGCTCAGCATGAGTATCAAGCCTTTGAAGAGTGGCGCCACACTGGTGAAGGCGGATGTGAATCTTTCTGCCGCATCACTGAAGAGAGTCATCGCAGATGCGCCTGTCAGCGGCACAGCCCTGTGGAGTATCGATGTTGAAGTGCCGTCGCTTGCCAAAATGCGCAGGAGCGGCCTGTCACTGCATACACGCAGCGATCTGAAAGGCATGAAGGTCGACCTGCCGCTCTCCCTGGGGAAATCGCGTTCACACAAAAAGGTTCTGGACCTGGTGTGGGAACTGAGTGAAACGACGCCGGCATTCAAGCTTCTCTACGGTGACTTGAAGATGGATATGAAGCATCGGCAGGGGAGGTGGAGTGGCGCGATCAAGGCGAAGGAGCTCTCCGGCAGGCTGATGATTCCGGATGCAAAACAGCAGCAGATCAGGGTGGATCTGGATCGCTTGAATCTGGTCTTCTCTCTGCACGACAAGGCTGCGTCCATCGACAACAAAGGGCCGAAACCGCATGACATCAGGCCGTTTTATCTGAGCAGCAAGCGGCTGCTTTTGAATGGACGCCCTTTCGGTAGATTATCGATGAAGACCCGGCACACCCGCAGCGGGCATGAGATGACCGAACTCAAGGTGAAGTCGCACAATGACAACCTGGTGGCAAGTGGAAGCTGGAATTACCACAAAGGCAGATCCACCACAGATGTGAGCATCTCTCTTGTTGCCGCAGAGATTGGCGAGACGCTGAAGAGTCTTGATCTCTCCAATCAGCTGGAGGAGGCGCAGGGAAGCATCGATGCAGATCTCAACTGGAGGGGGACGCCGGCGGATTATGCGCCAGGCAGGCTCAACGGTTCGCTGTTGGTGGATACCAGGGAGGGGCGCTTCTCTGAGGCTCAACCGGGACTGGCGCGCATTCTGGGTTTTCTGAATATCGGCGCCTTGAAAAGACGTTTGCGGCTCGATTTTAGCGATGTCACGGAAAAGGGATTCAGTTTTGATGAAATGCGCGGCAGGTTTGTGCTGAAGCAGGGAGTGGTCAGCACCAAAAATGAGCTGGTGATCAAGGCTCCGGCTGCAGATATCCACGTAAGCGGCGATCTTGATCTTGGAGCCCGCCAGGTGAATCAGCGGATTCGAGTCATTCCGGATATTCACGGGGTGCTCCCATTGGCGGGGGTTGCCGCCGGTGGTCCGGCAGTCGGCGCTGCATTGCTGGTGGCCGGGGTTGTAGCGGGAAAACAGATCGACCAGATTGCAGAGATAAATTATTCAGTCAAAGGTTCATGGGATAATCCCGATATCGTGCGTGTTTCGCGGAAAAAACTGTTCGGGGGAAGTCAACGGCAAAAACTTGGTCAGCCATTCGACGATATTGATTCAGGCTCGCAAAAAGCGAAGAAGAGCTGGCGCAGTGAAAGCAGCGGGAAAAGCGAGAATCCCATCGGCAAAAAGTCTCATGATCCCACTGCTGATTTATTCTGAGCTGATATTGTTTGAAAAATGTAATAGCGGCTACCAACTATGGCGCCGAGACTGTAACTACTCAATAAACCCGTGCAGTGTAACACTCCATAGGATGCGCTTCGTGCCTCAGCACATCCTATACAGGATCGAGCGTGATGATCCTCTGTCGGATTTCCAATGATTCTGCTTCGGTGATATGCTCTCTCTCCTGCCAGACAAGAAACGATAGTGACAATGTCCACATCCCTGAAAGCAACAGCAGTGCAGATGGCCTCCGGTCCGAATGTCAACGCCAACCTGTTTGAGATCGAACGCATCGTCGCTGCGGCTGTTGGCGAGGGCTCAAACCTGGTCGTGCTGCCGGAAAATTTCGCCTTTATGGGGCAGAGCTGCACCGATATGCTGGCAATTCAGGAGAAGGCTGGCGAGGGCCCCCTGCAGACTTTTCTCTCTGACCTGGCTCGCAAGCATGGCGTATGGCTGGTTGGCGGCACCATTCCGCTGTCCACTGCGGACGAGAGCAAGGTCAGAGCCGCCTGTCTGGTCTATAGTGAC
>JAIVTC010000079.1:0-4606 GCA_048629055.1 Candidatus Bathyarchaeota archaeon | reverse complement strand
CATACCCATCAGCGAGTATTCAGGTTCACGCGCCTGGCCGCGCACGTTGGTATAGAAAAGCTGAAGTTTGCGGCCGGAAGACATACGCGAGAGCAGTTTATTCCGCAGATCGCTGTTGGTTACCTGGTACTCGCCTCTATTGAGACGCTTGAGATCACGGGTTGGTTTCAGATCAACCAGCGAGGTATTATCAATACGAATGCTGATCTTTTTTGAGCCATCGACATACTTTGCATCAGAGAGAAATAATTTTCGCTGACTGCGCTTTTTGCCGGTTATTTTGAGCGTAGGATAACCGTCGGTCGTCTCTCCCTGACGAAGAGTTTTTGCCACACATGCCGTGGGTTTTTTGCACTCGACAACCCAGTCTGTGAATTTTTTCGGACTTCCGGCAACTGTATAGGTAGATGCCAGAAGCGCAAGTAGTAACGGGATTATGAGTCTTGTTTTCATCTTATAAGGATATGTCTAAAAGTTGTAATGGTGCTTCAACTGCTCACCTGCCGGTTCATTCGGAATTGGACAGCAGCAAATATCTCTGGTTCAATCGCCATGTGAAAAGCACGAATAACCAGCTTTTCTATTCTAGTGCTTTTCGCGCCTTTCGTGGTTAAAAAATTTGGCAACCCATTCCCCTGGAGATCCTGGTATTGAACAGAGATATACGTCAGCAGATATTTACCCGCTTGCGGGATCAGAACCCGCATCCAACCACTGAACTCAACTATAGCTCCTCATTTGAGTTGTTGATTGCAGTCATTCTCTCCGCCCAGGCGACTGATGTCAGCGTCAACAAGGCAACTGCCGCACTCTTTGCCGTTGCACCGACCCCCCGCGCCATGCTGGATCTGGGAGAACAGCAGCTGCGCGAACACATTAAAACCATAGGCCTGTACAACAGCAAGGCAGGCAATATCATCAAGACATGTCATCTGCTGATCGATAGGCACAACAGTGAAATACCTGATGATCGCCAGTCGCTGGAAGCACTGCCGGGAGTTGGCCGGAAAACCGCCAATGTGGTGCTCAATACGGCGTTTGGACAACCAACCATGGCGGTGGATACGCATATCTTTCGCATCTCCAATCGCACCAAAATCGCACCGGGGAAAACACCGCTGGAGGTTGAAAAACGTCTGCTCAGACTCATCCCGTCCGAGTTTCTCCAGGATGCGCATCACTGGCTGATCCTGCATGGCCGTTATGTCTGCATCGCACGCAAACCGCGCTGCGGTTCCTGTATCATTGAAGATCTGTGTGAGTACAAGCATAAAACTGAAGAGTAACACCTGTGTAATTTACACCCTGAACCCGAAAGGCACTTATTTAGGCGCAATACAACCGTCATCGCGGCGCAGGCCGGGATCCATATTCTACCGGTAATCACCGCTTTCCTGGATTCCGGCCTGCGCCGGAATGACGAATTTATTGGCCGATTGGGGATTTTTTACTCAAGTAAGCGCCATAGACCCTGGACTCAAAATAGAGATGCTGGAGCAGAATCTGCCTGTTGATGACCTGGTCGCCTGTCACAGCTGTGACCTGCTGCATGAGAAAACAGCGCTGGGTAAAGGTGAAAAGGCCTGGTGCAGCCGCTGCGGCAGCTTGCTGTACCGCACCAATAACAATGCAATCGAGATATCACTGGCTTTGACCATCGCGTCACTGCTGCTGTTTCTGTTTGCACAGCTGCTGCCGTTTCTATCGATCGACGTGGAAGGGAATAAAACCACCATCTACCTGATTTCAACCATCGACACATTGTCACAGCTTGATAATGTGCTGCTTGGCATTGCCGGCGCCCTGTTTCTGGTCATCATCCCTTTAAGTATATTACTGCTTGACCTGCTGTTGCTCAGCGCACTCTACAGCAACAAAAGGCCGCTGACACTGTTTGCGCGTCAACTGCTGTTGTTGATTGGACGCCTGGCGCCGTGGAATATGCTTGAAATTTTCCTGCTTGGAGTTCTTGTCACTATCGTTAAACTTGCATCGATCGCGGAAATCTCACTGCACCAGGGGTTCTGGGCATTTGTGGCTCTGGTGATGATCAATCTGTTCGTCTCGACAACACTGGAGCCGGAGGAGCTGTGGCAGGCCATCGACAAGCATTAACTGCGATGCAGGCGGGCCTCGCCTCCTGCCATGTGTGCGGCAAACTGCAATCCTGTAAAGCCAGCCACCATTGCGTGCGCTGTGGCAGTCGTCTCTATCAGCGCAAGCCCTTCAGTGTGCAGCGCAGCTGGGCTTTTCTGATTACCGCACTGATTCTCTATGTACCGGCGAATCTATACCCTATAATGAACACGACATCGCTAGGCGTAAAGGATGAGAAGACCATTATCGGCGGAGTAATTCTGTTGTGGAGTATGAAATCCTACCCGGTGGCAGTGATTATTTTCACCGCTTCAATCGTGATACCCCTGTTGAAGTTTCTGGTCATCAGCCTGCTGCTGTTCTCCATCTGGAAAGGCCACTCCGGCAAACTGAATCAGCAGACACGGCTGTTCCGCATTATCGAATATATTGGACCTTGGTCAATGATTGATGTGTTTGTAGTCATATTGCTGGTCGCACTGATACAGTTTGGCGGAATCGCAACGGTGCTTCCGGGCTCTGCAGCCATGGCCTTTGCCGGAATGGTGATAGCGACGATGTTATCCGCGATCAGTTTTGATACGCGCCTACTCTGGGATAGCGAATGAAGCAAACCCCGGAGAATAACAGCGATCCTGTTGCACAGCCCCGAACAACAGGCAGAACAAACCGGATTTCACTCATCTGGGTCGTCCCCCTGACTGCTCTGGTGATCTCATTCTGGCTCACCTGGCAGCACTATGCTTCACTCGGCACCCTGATTACGATTCGCTTTGTCTCTGCGGAAGGCCTGGAAACAGGGAAAACGGCTGTCCGATTTCGCAATGTCGAAGTTGGCAAGGTCGAGAGCATGCACCTCGACAGCACGCTATTACAAGTTTTAGTGACTGTACGCATCAACAAGGAGAGCAGGCACTTCCTCAATGAGAGCACACGTTTCTGGATAGAGCGCCCGCGCATCGGTCCCGGCGGAGTCTCCGGCCTGGGCACGCTCTTTTCAGGAGCCTACATCGCCATGTCAACCTCGGCCGACAAGAGTCTCAGCTATCAGGAGCATTTTACCGGACTCGAAGACCCTCCCCTGACCGCCACCGATGAACCCGGTCTGCATCTATTTCTTACCTCCACGGCCGGCGCATCGCTCACGACCGGAGCACCGGTGCTGTACAAGCAGTTTGAGGTGGGTAAGATCGAGAGCCGGCGTCTTGTTGACGATGGCCAAACCATTGCCTACCGGATTTTCATCAACGAGCCGTATGACCGATTTATCAACAGCAACACCAAGTTCTGGGAGTTGGGAGCCTTCAAGATGGACTTTGGCGCGCAGGGAATGACTGTGGAGATGGAATCACTCGCTGTACTCATTAACGGCGGCATCTCTTTCGCAACTCCGAAACGTCTGAAAGAGGAAACCCCGGTTGAGAATGACACCCTGTTTGAACTCTACCCGAGCCTTGAAGCAGCGCATCTTGACCTTACCAGTACCGAATCTGCATTCGGCTATGTCCTCCACTTTGACGAGTCACTGCGCGGTCTGGGCATTGGTTCACCGGTCGAATACCAGGGTGTCGTGGTGGGTCATGTTGCGGATATCACTATCGAGAATAATGCCGAAACAGGAAAGCTGACCACACCTGTCCTGATTTTTCTGGATCCGGCTCGTATTGGCAGCGGCCTGGAAGAGAAGAAGATCCCGGCCCTGCTGGACAAAGCCGTCGCACAGGGATTACGCGCACGCCTGCAAATATCAAGCTGGCTGACTGGTCAGCTCTACATCGAGCTCTCCATGATTGGCAACCCGCAATATGCTTCCATCAACCCCGGCGTCCCCTACCCTGAGTTCCCGACCATCGCCAGCGCCATAGGAGAGATCATGAACAACTTCTCTTCGCTACTGGATAAGATCGAAAAACTCCCTCTCGAGGAGCTGTTCACCTCGGCGAATGTGCTGCTCCATGATATCGACAGCCTGGTGCGCAAACCTGCCGACGGCGAGCTGGGCGAGCAGCCTCAGCTGCGTCGTGAACAACTGCAGAGCGCACCGGTGCAGAGCCTGCTGAGCAAAGTCAATCATGCGCTTGACGGCATCAACCCGATCCTGCACGCTAGAGAGACCCAGGCGCTGCCTGAAAAGTTATCCACCTCGATCAGGAAGCTCAACAGCACCCTGAAATCAGTACAACAGATGCTGGATGGCGACAAGGCGCGTTCGCCACTCTATTATGAATTATCGACCACGCTCAAAGAGCTGACCCGCGCTGCACGCTCGGTTGGCCGGCTCTCCGAGACCCTGGATGAAAAACCCAACGCATTGATTTTTGGAAATGATTAATAAAAAACTCCTTTTTCTACCCCTTATGCTGCTTCTTGGTTATGGCTGTGTCTCTAATCCGGGGAGCGGAATTCACTACTATCTGCTGACGCCCTCCTCCCCGGGCGGGAGCATATCCGCGCATCGCCATCTGAACATTGGAATTGGTCCGATTGAGCTACCCGAGTATCTCTCCCG
>JAIVTC010000078.1:0-5363 GCA_048629055.1 Candidatus Bathyarchaeota archaeon | reverse complement strand
TAAAACCTAACTCCCATCACGATCCGCCATTAACAGCGTTATCCTGGTAGGCATAACGCATAGAGCGATAGCGCCGTTTGACTGCCTGCGCCAGTTGATGCACCGCCATGGCATATCTATTGCTGTGGTTGTAACGGGTAATCACATAGAAATTATGCTTGCCGAGCCATAACTCGTCGCCTGAATAGGTGCTGTAGCGCAGCAGACTGACATTGCGGCTGCTGATAGAGCCGGAAGCCCGTACACCGGCGCGCTTCAGACTTCCCAGTGAATGGCTGCTGTCGAATCCTGTTTCCATAGCTTTGTAGGCGCTGCCTGAATGTGTGGCGCGCACAGCAACTCCCTCACCCTTGCGCCAGCCGTAACTCTTAAAATAGTTGGCGACACTGCCAATGGCGTCAGTCGGGGCCCACAAATTGCGCCTGCCATCAGCGTTGAAATCGACAGCATATTTGCGGAAACTGCTGGGCATGAACTGTCCCAATCCCATGGCGCCGGCGTAGGAGCCGCGTTTAGTGCGCGGGTCGAAACGCTCCTCTCTGGACATCAGCAGATACTGCTCCAGCTCATCGGTGAAGTATTTGGAACGGCGGGGATAATCAAAAGCGATGGTTGCGATTGAATCAAAGACCGGGGAACGTCCGACATTGCCGCCATAAAGTGTCTCGACACCGATGATAGCAACGATGTATTCAGCCGGAACGCCATACTGCTGCTCTGCGCGCTGCAGTGCATGACGGTTTCGTGCCCAGAAAGCAGCCCCCTTGGCAATGCGGTCGTCAGTGAGGAATTTTTTGCGGTAGCGATCCCAGGCGCCCCGGGAAACCGGACCTTTCACCCCTGTATAGCGGTTCATGATCCGCAGCACGCCATTCCTGCGTTCGGCCTGTGAAAAAAGCCCATTCAGATAGCTGCGCTCAAATCCATATTGCCTCTCCATCTTGCTGATGAATTTTTTTGTCGATTTATAGCCGGCATAATCCCCCGTCAGGCGGGAAGCATGGTAGTTCCCGACTGCCTTTACGGAACTGTATGTTCCCGGCAGCATGCTGCTTGCACTATCGTCACGCGCCTCTTTTTTAGTTGCCGATGAACAGGCGCCCAGGGTCAAGGCGCTGGATAAAAGCAGTGCAATAAGCTTGTTATTCATTGAGTTCTCAAGATAGGTTTTAGGTTTTAGGGGAGAGGTTTTAAGTTTTAGGTTTTAAGTATTCGTTGTAGGGGGATAAGGCGTTTTTTTGCCGCATCCACCAATTATCAAAAATCTTTTTCAACCACGAAAGACACGAAAAACACGAAATTCAGAAAAAGTCTGTTTAGCTTTTTTCGTGCTTTTCGTGTCTTTCGTGGTTATTTTGTATTGTCGATAATTTTTGCATACATGCGGCGACGGCGTCTGCGCAGCAGTCGTTCGATGAGATAGAGTAACATGACACCGGCGATAGCGGCGGCATAGTTGAGATACTCCCGCAGACGCTGCTGCTCGCGGCTCAGGGGCAGCAGTGTGCGTGCATAATCCCCCCGTCCACGCAGTTTCAGCAGCCCCGGCTCTTCGAAAGACCACTCCATGATATTTTCGATCAACTGCATGCTGTTGAGATAGCGGCTGCCTGTCGTCCGGGTTGCCAGCTCGATCACCGAATCCGCCAAAAAAATATCTGACCCGATGAGTATGATCTTGCCATCTGCCGATGATCGCTCGACAACATCAACCGCGAACTGCTGCTCACCCTCTTGCGCATCGAATAACGGCGACTTCTTTCCTTTAAAAAAAGAGCTGAACTTGCCCTGAATGATTGCCGCCAGCAGATACGCTTGCTTTTGCTGATCATCGCCGCTGGAAAAACCACTCTGCGGGAAGCGCTCAAAATCGGGCTGTATACTCCCCTGCTCTTCCAGCCAACTCTCCGCGGAGCTGCGCAGCAGCGGGATCACATCACGATCCCGCGTCTCGATGGTGATTGGCGCCGCCCAGTTGAGTGTTACCTGATTCAGCGAGGCGGTAATTCCCGTTTCGTTCTCCATCCCCTGCCTGCGAATATCCGGAAAAAAGGGGTAGGCAAGATTTTGTATCTCATCAATAACAGCATCACCGCTCTTGCGCTGCACCGGTATCGGAAAAGCCGAGTTCTGTGCATCCATGACGATGGCCTCGCGCAGCGTGATACCGTGATGCGCCAGCCACAGCTCCAGGCCCGTTTCATGCCTCTCCGCTGCAATGGCATCGCTGCCAAGCTGGATCTTCCAGGGCGCAGCGGCAATGATGACTGTACCGCCTTGCATCAGATACTGATCGATCGCAAACAGCTGCTTTTCATGCAGTGATTCAGGGGCAATCAACAGCAGCAGGTCACTGCCCGCGGGAACCCTGCCGCTGCTCAAATCATCCTTGCGGATGATGACGCTCTCGCGCAAACGCTTTTCGATCTGAAAATAGCTCGCCTGCCCCTTGCGTTTGAAGCCGAAGATGGTATCCGGCGTTGATGGCATTGTCAGGGCAATGGTTCTGAGCACACCGGGAGCAAAATGGCGCAATCCCGCCTCCAGTGATGCCTGCAGGCGCCTTTTTTTCAGATTCACCGGCACGGCGATGGGAATCCATTGGCCGCCGCTTTCGAGAACCATGTAGAAGAAGAAGGGATCCGGCTTGACCACGCCCAGCACCATCGGACGAAACCCGTATTTAGTGCGAATCTCCTTCGCGATTGCGCCGTCATCCGCCTGCGGATCGCTGATGCTGACGGAGAACCTTCCGTCTGATCCCTTCTCGAACACATCAAGAATGTCGTCAAGATCCTTTTTCAACTGTTGCAATCCGACCGGCAATCTCTGCGTAGTGGATATAAAGCCATGAAATGCGACGGGCTTACCGATGGAGTCAAACAGGGCTTTGCCGCTGCGCTGCTCCGACAGCACTCGCCTGATCGCTCTGGTGATGTCATATTCCGGGTTGCGCAGGCGGATATCGAGATCCGTCTCACTGCGCATCTTGACATCGATCAGATCATTGTAATCCAGCGTCCTGAACTGGTCACCGTATCGAATCAGCAGATTAAAATAGGAGTTCACCAGCGAGGATTGATACTTGTCTGCAACCTGAAAAGCGACAGGTTCAATGCCATACTTTTGTCCCGCCTCCTGCTCCATTTCAGGCTCTTCGAGCGGATCGATTATCTCGACATTCACCATGCCCCCGCCTGCAACCTCATATTCGCGCATCAGATCACGCAGTTGCGGCACCAGGGGCGACAACAGCGGATGGGTTCTGGCGCTGAAATACCCCCGGATCAGCAGCGGTTGCTGCAATAGTTGAAGATATTTGCGCGTCGTTTCTGAGATGCTAAAACTTTTTCCCTGTGTCAGATCGATGCGCAACGCGGTACTCTTTGTCAGCAATAGATTGCTCATCAACAGCGCATTGATGCAGAGAAAAGCAACCATCTGCAGACGCCTGTATTGCGGGCCTGGAGCACCGCCCGCCAGGCGCAGTTTTTCAATGGAGAGAAGATTCAGCAGCAGGAATATCAGGATGATAGTGACATAGTAGAAGAGATCACGAAAATCGATCACGCCGCGTGTGATCGACAAAAAATGCGTGCCACTGCCGAAATGCGCCATGATCTCACTTACTCGCTGTCCGGCAAATGCCGTCAGGGTGGCGGAACCGATCACATAGAGCACTCCGCAGATGGCAATGGTCCCGATCAAACTGACGATCTGGTTGTCTGTTCTGGAAGAGAGGTAGAGCCCAATCGCCGCATAAGATGCAGCAAGCAACAGTGATGCAATATAGCCCCCGATCACCGGACCCCAGTCGAGCGGTCCACTGAGTGCAACCGTCAATGGCAGCGGCAGCGTCAACAGCAGCGCAAGCAGAATCAGTGCAGTCACTGCTGCAAATTTCCCCGTCACCAGTCGCCACACAGGCGTCGAGGATGTCAACAACATCTCCAGGTTTCCACTGCGGCGTTCATCCGACCACATACGCATCGTCAAAGCGGCAACCAGAAAGATCATCAGCAGCGGCATCCACTCAAACAGAGGGCGCATATCGGCAAGATTGCGGGCGAAGAATGTCTCGACCCAGAAGAAGATAAACAGTGAGCTGATCAGAAACAGTGCGATAAAGAGATAGGCCGACAACGAGGAGAAGAGCGCGCCAAATTCATGTTTTGTTGTTTGTGAAAAACTGGCCACCAGGGATCACCTCTGCTGCCGAAACAGCGATTCAAGGCGATCACGCTGTGAGGAGATTTGGCTGATTTCGATGCCATTGTCCACCAGTATCTTCACGATTTGCCGGGCAGCTTCATCCTCCCGTCCCGGATCGACGTTGATCTGATAACTCTGCGCAGCATTGTTCTCGACGCCGGCAACCAGATTGGTGCTGTTAAGCAGTGCGATAATGTTGTCTGCTGCGCCCTGCGCCTTTAAAACAAGCTGGCCACTGTTGTGAAGAGCATCCAGTGGCGCATCGACCGCCAACTGACCGCCGTGCATGATCAGCACCCGGTCACAAACCGCTTCAACCTCCTGCAGGATGTGGGTCGATAGAATCACCGTTGACCAGGATGCCGCCTGGCGAATCAGCAGCCGCATCAATTCGATCTGCCCCGGATCCAGGCCGTTGGTGGGTTCATCCAGGATCAGCACCTTTGGCCGGTTAAGGATCGCCTGGGCCACGCCGACTCGCTGCCGCATTCCGCGTGACAGGGTTGAAATGTGTTGATTTGCCTGCTGTTGCAAGTCAGTGGCGGCAATCGCTGCAGCGATGCGTTGCGGTTTTTCCTGATTGGCAACGCCCTTGAGTTCAGCCATCCAGTCAAGATAGCCGATGACGCTCATCGCTGTGTAGAGGGGGCAGTTTTCAGGAAGATAACCAATCAGCTTCTGAACGTCATACCTGTGATCGCTGATCTCCATGTTGTCAATCATGACGTTGCCGGAAGAGGGCTGCAGAAAACCGGTCAGCATCTTCATGACCGTTGTTTTTCCGGCGCCATTATGCCCCAGCAGACCTACAACTTCACCCTTCTCCACCTCGAAGCTGACATTATCGACTGCGCGAAACCCGGCATAATTTCGACAGAGGGAGGAGACTTTGATCATGGAGAGATGTTGGATAGTTCCGCAAACAAGACCGTGCGGAGAGTAACATAAAATCAAGGACTGAGGACTAAGGACTAGGGACAAATCATTGCTATCTCAGTCCTGAGTCCTCAACCCTCTCGCCTATCCCTGCCCTGGTTTGAGCAGTTTTTCCAAGCCAAGGTTTTCAAGTGCGGCGCTCATGAAAGCGATAATTTCATCCGCCTCGTTCATCTGCAGAGTGCTTTGCAACAGGCGAATCGCATGGGACTGGC
>JAIVTC010000077.1:0-3284 GCA_048629055.1 Candidatus Bathyarchaeota archaeon | reverse complement strand
TGGATGTCGAAAAAAAGGTCACGGATCCGCTCGAAGATGCGGTGCGCAAGGTACAGGATATCAAGTTCCTCTCCTCCAACAGCCGCGAATCGGTCTCCAGTATCCTGGTTCGCTTTGAAGATATTGGCGAGCGTCTGTTTGACAAGCGCGTCAGTGATTTGCGGCGTGAGATTCAGAATAAACAGGATGAACTGCCTGATGCCGCCGCCGACCCGATCATTCTGGAGATCACCAGCGCAAACGCTTTTCCTTCTGCGTCTATTGCCGTCGTCGGTATGGCGGACGATGAAAATCTGCGCATCCAGGCGCGCAATGTCGAAAAGGATCTGGAGCGGCTCAGCGGCGTTGATCGCGTCGATCCTATCGGTCTGGCAACACCCGAGCTGGAGGTCGCTTTTGACCCGGCGGCGCTTGAACAGCTGGGCCTGACACCTGGACAGATCGCAGATACGGTCACTGCTTTTTTCCAGGATATTGCAGCAGGCGATGTCAGGCTCGGCACTGAGAACTGGCTGATCCGGCTTGCAGGAAGCAACAGCGATCCGCGCTTTCTTGCATCCCGTCCGGTGGTTGGCGCCGAGGGCGAGGTGACGCTTGATCATGTCGCGTACATCAGGCGCACCCGTGAAGAGCCGGATCAACTGGCGCGCTTCGATGGACGCCCCGCCGTGCTGCTGGCGGTCATGAAGCAGACCGGCGCCAATACGCTCGATGTTGTCGATCGCATCACCGCCTATATCGAGAGTCGCAACATACTGGCGAACCAGACCGGGGTCGACCTGCTGCTGACGGATGATCAAACCATCCCTACCCGCCAGTCGATCGGACTGATGCAGAACAATGCACTCATCGGGCTGTTTCTGGTGTTGCTGGTCGCCTGGGCTTTCCTCGGTTCGCGCATTGCCTTGCTGACTGCCATCGGCATCCCTTTTGTGCTTGCCGGAACATTCTGGGTGCTCTCCGCCATTGGCGAAACCCTCAATGTAACGGTGCTGCTTGGTGTCGTCATCGTACTCGGCATGCTGGTCGATGATGCCGTGGTGGTTGTCGAAGCGATCTACTACCGTTTGCGCCATGGCGTCGATGCCTTCACCGCAGCCGTCGAATCGCTGCGCGAGGTTGCCCGCCCCGTAACCACTGCGGTGCTTACCACCATGGCGGCATTCATGCCGCTGATGCTGCTGCCGGGCATTCTCGGGGATTTCATGCGCGTGATCCCGCTGGTGGTCACCATCGCCCTGGCCATCTCCCTTGTAGAGGCTTTCTGGATGCTGCCTGCGCATACGGTTGCAGCCAAAATCAGTTTCGACAAGCCGTCGCGCATCCACAGCTATCGCCTCAAATTCACGCACCGCATTCAGATTGCTTATGTGCGCATCCTGATCAAGGCGATGCGTCATCGCTGGCTCTCACTGTCGCTGGTGTTTCTGCTGTTTTTCTCCTCGATTGGCATCGTTGCTGCAGGTCTGGTGCGCATGGACTTTTTTGCAGCCGACCCGCTGCGGCTCTTCTACATCAATATCGAGATGCCGCCCGCCTCGCCGCTGGAAGAGACCATGAAAAAGGTTTTGCAGATCGAGCAAAAGGTCAAGGCCCGTGTTCAGGACGGCGAGACACGCGCCATCATCAGCTACTCCGGCAACATGTTTACCGAAATGGAGCCCCGACTGGGTGATCAATATGGCCAGATCCTGGTTGGACTGAATCCTAAAACAGCCGAACTGCGCAGCGTCGATGAGATGATCGAAGCGATGCGCGATGCGGTTCTCGACACGCCGGGGCCAATGCAGATCTCCTTCATGCGCATGTCAGGCGGGCCGCCGACTGCCAAGCCGATCAGCGTTAAAGTGCGTGGTGACCGTTATGATGAAATACGCGCAGCGGCAAACACCATTCGTGAGATTCTTGCATCCATCGAGGGCGTGAAAGATATCGAGGATGACGCCAGCCGCGGCCGTTCGGAGCTGGTGCTGATACTCGATGAAGACGCCATCAACCGTGCCGGCCTCAACCCCCTCGAAGTCAACCGCAGCATTCAGCTGCTGGTTGACGGCATCAAGGTCGCCGAGATGCGTGATGCCGGAGAGAAGCTGGAGGTGCGTGTCAAAGCAGGCAACAGTCTCGATGCCGATATCGCCGAACTGCTGAATTTCCGCATGCCTCTCTCTGATGGGGGCAGCATACCGCTCGGCGAACTTGTGCACGAATCACGTCAGCAGGGTCTGGGAAATATCCGCCACTACAACTTCCGGCGTGCAATCACCGTCGAAGCTGATCTCGATGACACACTGATTGATACCGTAACGGCCAATGCGCGCCTGAACGAGGGGTGGAGTGCGTTCAAAGCGCAATATCCGGATATCGACCTCGACTTCTCCGGTGAGCTGGATGACATCCAGGAGAGCATGGACTCAATCGGCGTGCTGTTTATCTTTGGCGTTGGCCTGATGTACCTGATTCTCGGAACGCAGTTCCGCAGTTACTGGCAGCCCCTCATGATCCTGGTCACCGTGCCGATGGCATTCACCGGGGTGGTGTTCGGCATGTTCATCACCAACAACCCGCTGAGCCTCTACACCCTTTACGGCGTTGTCGCCCTGGCGGGCATCGCGGTGAATGCCGCCATTGTCCTGATCTCTGCAGCCAATGCGCGCCTGCAGGCCGGCATGAGTGTGCTGCACGCCACGCTGTATGCTGCCAGACGCCGCGTCATACCGATACTGATCACCTCACTGACGACGGTAGCCGGACTTTTCTCCCTGGCGACGGGGCTGGGAGGAAAGTCCCTGATCTGGGGGCCGGTTGCTACCGCTATCGTATGGGGACTGGCCTTCTCGACGGTGCTGACACTGATCATGGTGCCGCTGCTGTATCGTATATTTATGGGCGGCAGCTCTGGATCACGGTCTTCGCCGGAATAATTAACCACAGATGCACACAGATAAACACAGATCAAGAAAAGCAATATCTCAATAACTATCCCTATCTGTGTGAATCTGTGTCTATCTGTGGTTAAGAAGAGGAGTTGCAAAAATGCGGCGCAATGCGCGGAGCTTAATTGCTGACTACATGCAGATAAAATAAAATCCACAATTATGATTTGCAAAAGCTGATCTAAACCAATATTATTACTCGTTTTTCCCGTGCCACCGCACGGGTTTTGTTGTTATATATCCGGGTGATTGATAATTTCCTCGGAATAGTCAGGAGCAGATCATGTCGCAATCATTAATGGCGACCTATAAACGGCTGGATGTCACCTTTGCAAAAGGTGAAGGAACATG
>JAIVTC010000076.1:0-14215 GCA_048629055.1 Candidatus Bathyarchaeota archaeon | reverse complement strand
CTGCGCTGGAGTATCCAGTCGTTACTATTTTTGCTGCTGCTGTTGTGCGCCTGGAAAACCTGGGAGCAGGCGCATGCCTATGAGCGTGAAACCCTGTTTATCATCCAGCAGCTCGAGGCTGGAACCCGCGTCGAGAATACAGGCCGCCACTTCCTGGAGATGATCACTCTGGGGCTCTATGACGGTTACTCGGAGAAACTTGAAGAACTCCAACAGCATCAGCAGCTACGGCAGGCCTACCGTGACTCGATCAAGATTACCAGCATTGCTTTTTTCAGCATTGCAGCAATGTTGTTATTAATAGTGTGGACTCTGGAGCGGAGCCTTCTGGATGTGGGTTATGCGATGCTGCTTGTTGCACTGGTGGCCCTGGCAGTTGGTCTAAGTACGCCGATACTTTCGGTTGAGGCCAGCAGGGAGCTTCCTCTATTGGGCGAGACGGTCTTTCAGTTCAAGTCCAAAGGCATCCTCAGCACCATTGATGCACTCAGAGAGAGTGGCAACCTGTGGCTGGCGGTGCTGCTGTTCGTGTTCAGTGTCATCATCCCCCTGTTGAAGACACTGCTGGTCGGCATTACCTGGTGGAATCATGAGCACCATCTGTTTAAAAGGGGGCTGGATCTGGGGCATCATATGGGCAAGTGGTCCATGGCGGATGTCTTTGTGGTTGCCATCCTGGTCGCCTACTTCGCCAATAGCGGCCAGGATCTGACCGAGGCGGAAGTACAGATCGGATTGCTCTTTTTTGCCTCTTATGTGGTTTTGTCGCTGCTTGGAACGCAGTTGATTACAAGAGGAATCAATAAAAAGGCATTGGTTTAGGAGTTCGGTGTAACAGTTTTATTACATTTCTTCCTACAGAATCTTTGCCTGATAGGTTAGAATCTAATTATATATTTAAGGAGGCTTTTCAATTGAGTGATGATCCCCTCAAGCTGGGTATAAGTGATGATGATGAGATTCTTGATCAGCAGTTCATGCGCGCTGTCAGCTCATTCGAAGGCATTATTCTCAGCCAGATCAGCACCAAGAACAGACTGGGTGCGCGGCTCAACTACACTGTTCAGGCCGGAATCATTATTCTTGGTCTGATCGCAGTCTCCATACTGGTGCTGCTGCTGGTTCTGTCATCACAAATCAACCGGATCTCCAGCGTCGTCAGTGATATGAATCAGCACTTTACATCGATCTCGGCGGAGATGAATCAAATGAACGGATATATCGATTCGATGGCGAAACAGGTTGCTTTACTGGAGAACATAGACAAACAGACTGATGTGATGAAGCACAGCATGAGTTCCATCGTGTCGGATATGAACAGCATGCAGAATGCTGTTTTCGGCATCAGCGGCCACGTTAACGGAGTGCGCAACAATGTCGACAATATCTCGATGACCATGAATCAAATGGATGTCGAGGTCATCAATATGAGCAGAGATATTCACAGGATGGGCAAACCGTCGAGGGCTCTGAATAAAATCTTCCCTTTTCCATGATCTTGAGGATGAGATGATAGATGATCAGAGTTATCGGGCAGGAGAGAGTTTATGACTGAAGATTCAAGGCGCGTCTGGATTCGGGTCATTGGCCGTCTGGGACGGGAGACCCAGTTGCATCTCGATGAGAGGCATCGTCACTTCCGTGTCACCGATGCGGTCATTATGGTCGTCTCACTGATCATTGCCATCATTGCGGTATTCAATGTCTACTATATCTACGTTCTGTCACAGGGATTTAATGGCATCGTGGATAATATGGATTCCATGCATAAAAATTTGATCGTCGTCAACAAGGATATGATCTCCATCACTGACAAGATGGAGGTCTTTACAGGCCATATGGAGCACATGGACAAGATTGAACAAAATATGGGTTCCCTGACAGACTCCATGGGAAACGTGACGGGGTCAATGCATAATATTACCGGCAGTATAGCTCTGATGGAGCAGGAGATGGCGCTGATGAGCGCCGGCATGAGCAATATCGATCACCGCGCCGGCAGCATGGCGGCCAGCGTCAGCGTGATGCGTGAAAACACCCGCCAGATGGCGCGCCCGATGAAGATGATGCCGTGATTGTGACATCCTGCGAGTTTGAAATGAGAGTTTTAACCACAGATACACACAGATAAACAGATGTCATTGCGAGGAGCCGGAGGCGACGCGGCAATGACGGTATTCACACGGACTTTTAGGGAAGTGATTATTCAGGCTCGGCCTTCTGCCGACGATGCAGCAACTCTTTGACAGCCAGTTTGGGATCCAGATCTTCGTACAGAATACGGTAGACCTGGTGGGTGATCGGCATATCGATGCCTAACTCCTGCGCCATCAGCCAGGTCTCCTTGGCGGCATGCACACCTTCTACCTCCTGGCCAATCTCCTCTAGCGCCTGCTCAATCTTGACTCCTCTGGCCAGCGCCAGGCCCATGCGGCGATTTCGTGACTTGTCATCGGTGCAGGTGAGTGTCAGATCGCCGAGGCCGGTAAGTCCCATGAATGTATTGGTACGAGCTCCCAGCGCCTTGCCGATGCGGGTGATTTCAGCCAGTCCGCGTGTGATCAAAGCCGCGCGGGCATTGGCGCCAAATCCCAGCCCATCGGAAAGGCCGGCTGCAATAGCCATGATGTTTTTAATTGCTCCTCCAACCTGTACGCCAAGCAGATCATCACTGGTATAGGCTCTGAATGAGTCACTTTGCAGCGCTGTTGCAAGGCGCTCTGCATAGCGTTCGCTGGTGGCAGCGACGGTGATTGCTGTTGGCAGCCCCTGTGCCACCTCGATGGCGAAAGTCGGGCCGGAGAGCACCGCAAGTTCAGCCTGTGGAAAGATGTCGTGGGCAACAATGCTCAGAGGGCGCCGGCTTTGCGGGTCAAAACCCTTGGTTGCCCAGCAGAGGCTCTCTGGCGTGCAGATTGCAGCGATCTGATTCAGCACCGAACGAAAAGCATGGCTGGGAACGACAATCAGAATTTCATCGCTACCGTCGAGGACCTTTTGCAGTGATGGTTGCGGCTGTAATTTGTCAGGGAAGGGGATTCCGGGTAGAAAATGGCTGTTTTCGCGCTGCTGCTGAAGCACCAGAATCTCTTCATCATGCCCCCACAGCTTGACTTCAATGCCGTTTCTTGCCAGTAATATAGCGAGCGCAGTCCCCCAGGAGCCGGCGCCAAGAACAGCAATCGATTTAATGTTTTGCTTCACTGCCGGCCTGTTTCTGAGCCTGCTGCGCCTGTTGGGCGTAGATGGCCTCGAAATTGACGGGCGCCAGCAGCAGCTGCGGGAAACTGCCGCGGTTGACAAGATCGGAAACCACTTCGCGGGCGTAGGGGAACAGAATATTGGGGCAGGTAATGCCGATGACCGGATTCATCTGCTCTTCAGGAACACCGCTGATATTGAAGATGCCTCCCTGCTGGACTTCTGCCAGAAAGGCTGTTTTGTCGCCGCTTTTCACGGTAACGGTGACCGTCAGTACGACTTCATAGTTGTCGTCATCCAGCTTCTTCATCTCGGTGTTGAGCTGCAAATCCATCTGTGGTTTCCACTCGCCAAGGAACATGGATGGCGAGTTCGGGGTCTCAAAGGAGATGTCTTTACAATAGATGCGCTGCAGCTTGAATTGGGCTTCCGGTGCTGCGGCTTGTGCGGGTGTTTTGTTTTCAGTCTCTTTTTTGTCGCTCATGATGGCTATTATTTCTCTTTGGAGAGGGGTAGATTGGCATTTTGCCAGGCAATGATACCGCCTCTGAGGTTGTAAGTCTGTTCAAATCCGGATTTACGCAGGTCACGACAGGCCGTCTGGCTCTGGCTGCCCGAGCGGCAGCTGACAATGACCGGTTTATGCTTGTGTTTTTCGAGTTGTTTGATCTGGTTTTTAAAGCTGTTGATGGGGATATTGATTGCGTTAACGATATGCCCCTTGCTGAAGTCCGCCATGGGGCGAATATCGACCACCACAGCATCATCGCGATTGATCATCTGGGTTGCCAACTGGGGAGGAATGTTGAATTTTCCACCGCCGGATGCCGTCTGGTAGGCCAGCATGCCGAGAATGGCGAAAAAGGCAATGACCAGCAGCAGGTGATTACCTGCAAATTCGATCAGTTGTTCCATAGGATCTCTTGTGGATATGTTAAACGGTATGGCTGCAGAAAACGGCGCGCATCATACTGATGAGTTGCAGCAGACGCGGGTCGCCGATCTTGTAATAGACGCGGTTGGCATCTTTTCGGGTTGAGAGTATATCCTTATCGCGAAGAATTGCCAGATGCTGGGAGATATTACTTTGCGATGTACCGACATTTTCAACGATATCCTGGACGCTGACCTCATCTTCCCCCAGGGTGCAGAGGATTTTCAGGCGAAGTGGATGAGACATCGCCTTGAGTGCGCGGGATGCACGCTCAATGTCGGATTCGTTAGAGAGAAGGGTGACCCCGGCGCCAGTTTGAGAAACCTGATTCATGCTTGTTTCGACTCCATTAGGTGTTTTTGACTTCTGTTTGCATTCATCGAGTGAATGTTCTTATTGTTGTATAAAGCTGTTGTACAGACGCATTCTACCCTATATTAGAGGATTATGGTATTCGGAAATGCTGCAGGCGCATGGAAAATGGCAGTATGCGCGGTGTTTTTTCCTGGCCGGCGAATGGAGATCTCTTTCCTGAATGTGGAAGGATAATGATAAACTTATCATTTGAGCCTTTTGCAAAATTCCGTCATTCCGGCAGGCTTTTAGCCGGAATCGATGTGACTTCTCAAAAAACCCGTGTAAATGCCGTCATTGCGAGGGAGCCTTAGCGACTGCGGCTCCTCGCAATGACATCTGTTTTAATAAAATGTATTCAATGCACGGGGTTATTGAGAGATTACGAATCCATGGATCTTGATTTGCAAGTGGTTGATTCTATGGATCCCGGCCTTCGCCGGGATGACGTGTTTTGGAATCGTTTTACTGCTGGATATTTATGCATCGCCGTACCAGGAGTTTTGCAAGAGGCTCGTTTGAATATTTCTAGACGCGATTTTCGGCCGGGGTGAGAGATTGACGAGAACAACACGACCCAAACCCGTTGCGCTGCTGATTCTTGATGGCTGGGGCCTGAGTGACGAGGCGGAGGACAACGCCATCGCTCTGGCGCATACCCCGGTGATGGATCGTTTGTGCGGCGAGTATCAGCACACCGCGATTAAAACCTCCGGTGCGGCAGTGGGGCTGCCTGCCGGGCAGATGGGGAATTCAGAGGTCGGTCACCTGAACATTGGTGCGGGTCGCGTCGTCTATCAGGAGTTTACGCGTGTCAGCCGTGCAATTCGCACCGGCTCCTTTTTTACCAACCATACGCTCACAGATGCCGTTGATCAGGCGATTGCCAACGATGCTGCGGTGCATATCGTCGGCTTGCTCTCGGATGGCGGCGTGCATAGTCATGAGACGCACATCCATGCGGTCGTCAAACTTGCTGTAGAGCGCGGCGCGCAACAGGTTTTTGTGCATGCATTTCTGGATGGCCGGGATACGCAGCCCAAGAGCGCTCACAGATCGCTTGAAGAGATGAACAACGTTTTCAGGGAGCTGGGCGGTGGCAGCCTGGCCGGCATCATTGGCCGTTTCTATGCGATGGACCGTGATAATCGCTGGGATCGTGTCAAGGAGGCCTATGACATGATGACACTGGGCAGGGCGCCCTATACGGTGAGTGATGCCTTTAGCGCACTTGAGATGGCGTATGCGAGGGACGAGAGTGATGAGTTCGTGCGTGCAACAGTTATTCTGCAGCAGGATGGAAGGCCGGTCGTGATGCAGGATGATGATGTCATCATCTCGATGAATTATCGATCGGATCGTGCGCGTGAAATTACGCGCCCGTTCATCGAGCAGGATTTTGACGAATTTGAACGTGAGTCGAAGCCGCAGTTATCGACTTTCGTCACCCTCACTGAATATAAACATTCGTTTCATCTGCCTGTCGCCTTCCCCCCGGAGAAACTGCCCAACGGCCTGGGGGAGTATCTCTCCAATCTGGGAATGCGGCAGCTGCGAATTGCCGAAACAGAGAAGTACGCACATGTGACTTTTTTCTTTAATGGCGGCACGGATCAGGCCAGTGAAGGCGAAGAGCGCATTCTGATTCCATCTCCACGGGTCAAAACCTATGATCTGAAACCCGAGATGAGTGCTTTTGAGCTGACGGACGAACTTGTGGGCGCCATCGAAAGCCAGGAGTTTGATGTTATCATCTGCAACTATGCCAATACCGATATGGTTGGCCACACCGGCAAGCTGGATGCCGCTATCAAAGCGGTTGAGGCAGTTGACGAATGCCTGGCGAGAGTTGTTTCCGCACTGCATCGGGTTGGCGGTGAAGCTTTGATTACAGCAGATCATGGCAATGCGGAAAAGATGCTGAATCGTGAATCGGGCCAGGCTTTTACTGCGCATACGACCAATCCTGTGCCCCTGATCTATGTGGGCAGGCAGCAAAAAGTATTTCTGCAGAATGGCGCATTGAGTGATCTGGCGCCAACCCTGCTGCATATCATGGGACTCGAGCAGCCCTCTGAAATGACTGGCAGGTCTCTGCTCATCGATCAGGGTGACGATGAGTCTGTTGCCTGAGATGCGGGGCAAGTTCGGCATCCCGATTGGTGCAGCGATGGTGCTGGCGGTCGCTGCTTTCCTGTATCTGCTATTTGCCGAAGGTGATGCTGAGAAGAGAGAACGCCTGCGCCAGGAGATGGGAAAACTGACAGAAGAGTTGCAGTTGGCGCATCAAGCCAGGGACAGGGAGAGCAGGGAGCTTGCCGAGGTTGAGGTGAAGGTCAGCAAGCTCACCGCAAAATTGCATAAAACGGAACTCAAAACCGCAAAGGCGGTAAAACTTCTAAAGGCGCTAATGACTGATCTGCAGCCAATTGAAGAGCGTCTTGCCACACAGCGGAAATTACTCAATCAGCAGGTGCGGTCGAGTTTTTTGATGGGGCGGCAGCAACAGTTGAGATTAATGCTCAGTCTTGATGATCCGTCAAGAGTCAGTCGTATTGCAACATACTATAATTACCTCATTCGTGCGCGTTCGCATATCATCAAAGATGTTCGGCAGACTTTTCATCAGTTGCTGGAATCCGGGCGCAAAATTCGCACTGAGGAGCAGCGTTTGCAGGCATTAAAATCAGAGCAGTCGCAGCTGCTCTACTCGCTGCATGAAATGCGTGATGCACGCCAGCAGGCATTGACCCGCTGGAGTGAAAAAATCAGGACAGCAGATGAGCGCCTGAAAATTGTGACGGAGGATGCACAGCAACTGGGGCTGCTCACCGAGCGTCTGACACAGCGATCCACTGAGCACCCCGTAGAGAGTGCGGCGGAAACTGATGATGAGGCCGCTTCTTATGCAGAGGCTCCTGAGCAGCGGATCTCTTTTCCTTCCAGCCGGGGAAAACTTCCCTGGCCGCTCACAGGGCGGTTGATACAGCGGTTTGGGGATTTGATTATCGGTGATGTCAAGCACACGGGGATGGTGATCCGGGCCAGCACGGGATCACAGGTGCATGCTGTCTATCCGGGAGAGGTGGTGTTTGCAGACTGGCTGCGTGGGTATGGGTTGCTCATGATTATTGACCATGGCGATGGTTTTATGAGCCTGTATGGTTACAATCAGAGCCTGCTGAAATCAGTTGGCGACCATGTTAATGTCGGTGACGTGATAACACTCTCAGGTGAGAGCGGCGGGCAGCAGCAGGCCTCGCTCTATTTTGCGATTCGCAAGGGGGCGAAGTCCTTCGATCCAGTGCGCTGGTGTGTGCGTGCTGAAGGTAAAAATATCGGCTAACCTAGTGTTCCATCAATACAGCCTTGACGGAGCACTAGTGTTGAATGCGGGTTGAAGTAACTTCTCAAAATTCCCGTGCATTGTTCGAGATAACGTAGGATGCTGCTGAGGAACGAAGCGCATCGATCGCGGGATTACTCGATAGATGCGCTTCGCAAGCTCAGCAACATCCTGCATGTTGTTGCCTTGCACGGGATAATTGAGATACTACGCGATATTGGCGTAAATTTTTGAAACATCCGGACTTATTATGAAATATTTAGCGAGACCAAATCTCAGACTTGCGATGCATGAAAATCTTATCGTGACTATTCTTCTCTTGCTGCTTCTCAGCCTCTCCTCCATGGCGGTGGCCAGGGAGCCTGCGGGAGGTGAGTTAGAGGAGCAGTTAGAGGATCAGATCAAGGAGCACCTCAAGGATCAGGGCAGGGATCAGAACAAGGATGAGAGTCCTGATGAGCTCACCCCGGAGAAGCCTCAACAGGGCGGGGAAACCGGGGAGAAGCAGCAGGGCAAAGATCAGGACAAAAGTGCTGAGGAGAAAAGCACAGAAGAGAAAGAGAAGCAGCGCACACCGCTTGAGACCCTGCGCCTCTTTGCTGAAGCCTATAGCCGAATCAAGCAGAACTACGTGGAATCTGTTGATGATAAAGAGCTGATCGAACATGCTATTCGCGGCATGCTGGAGGGGCTGGATCCTCATTCGGATTTTCTCATGGGCGATGATTATCTTGACCTGAAGGAGTCTACGCACGGAGAGTTCGGCGGGCTCGGCATCGAGGTGGGAACCGAGAATGGATTCATCAAGGTTATTGCGCCGATGGATGACACCCCTGCGCAGAAGGCCGGAGTCAAAGCGGGTGATCTGATTATTCGCCTGGATGAAAAGCCGGTGAAAGGGATGTCTCTCAGCGAGGCGGTCAAGTTAATGCGCGGCAAACCCGGCACGGAACTGATGCTGACAATACTGCGCGAAGGAGAGGAGCAGCCTCTGCAAATCAAGGTGGTGCGGGATATCATCCATGTCGTGAGTGTGAAATCCCGTCTTCTGGAGGGGAAGTTCGGTTATATCCGAATCTCAAACTTTCAAATTGCAACTGCCAGAAACCTGCTTGAAAAGGTCGAAAAATTACAACAGCAGGCGCATGGATCGCTGCAGGGACTGATACTGGATTTACGCAACAACCCCGGAGGCGTATTGACTGCAGCAGTCGCTGTCAGCGATGCTTTTCTGGATCATGGCCTGATTGTCTATACCGAAGGCAGAACAGCTGATTCAAAGATAACATATAGCGCCACCGCGAATGATATTCTCGATGGGGCGCCTATCGTGGTGTTGGTCAATGAAGGATCTGCTTCAGCGTCGGAGATCGTTGCCGGGGCGCTTCAGGATCATCGGCGCGCAGTCCTTATAGGTCAGCAGACATTTGGCAAGGGATCTGTGCAAACAGTGGTGCCGGTCATGGATGGCGCCGCGATAAAGCTCACCACAGCCCGCTACTACACGCCGCTAGGGCGCTCCATTCAGGCTGAAGGGATCAAGCCGGATATTGAGCTGGCCCCGGTATCAATCGAACTGAGTAAAAAAATCAGTGTCCACTCAATCAAGGAGAAGGATCTCAGCGGTCATCTTGAGAATGGACATGGTGAAAAGGAGCAGCATCTAAAGTCCGAAGAGAGCGAAGGTGAAGGTGAAGCTGCTGAAGATCCACAATCAGACGATGACAAGCAGCAGGACCAGGATGAGGAGAAGGGCAAGAAACAGGAGAGTCCTGAAAGCAGCGATAGTGACAGCGATGACGACTCTAAATCAGACGACGAGGAGGCAGGGAGTGCAGACGAGAAATCAGATGAGAAACAGGTCTCTCAAGAGAAAGTGCTGATATCAGAGGATTATGCGCTGAGTGAAGCATTGAACCTGCTCAAGGGAATGTCCATCTTTCTTCACGCTTCAGATGATAAAAAGCAGCAGCATGAGAAGGCGAAAAAAGATATAAAGCAAAGTGTAGAGCAGCAGCAGGAGCAGAAGTGATGAGGGTTTTGATCCCCCTGGCGCAGGGGTGTGAAGAGCTTGAAGCGGTCACCATTATCGATTTACTGCGTCGTGCAGGAATCGAGGTGATTACTGCGGGTCTGGATGACAAGACGGTCACTGCAAGTCGTGGAGTACGCCTGATTCCTGATGTGCAGCTCGATGATGTGATGCAGCAGGAGTTCGATATGCTGGTGCTCCCCGGTGGATTGCCTGGTGCAGATCATCTGGATGCAGACAGGCGCATTCATGCCTTGTTAAAGAGATTATCGGAAGGCGGCGGGTATACCGCTGCAATTTGTGCTGCTCCCAAAGTGCTGGCGCATGCCGGACTGCTCGATGGTAAAGCTGCGACCGGCTATCCCGGTGTTCTCGACGGCATGGAGTTGTCGTCAACGGAAATCAGTCAGGATGCAGTCGTGATCGACGGCAAGGTCATTACCTCACGCGGCCCGGGGACAGCAATGGCGTTTGCTTTGACACTGATCGCGCAACTGCTTGGTGAAGAGAAGCGCAGTGAGGTTGAGCAGGCGCTGGTCCGCTGATTGGTGTTTCAGGCTCCTGCCATGAAGAGAGATATGCATTTTACATCCGGGATATTTCTGCTGCTGGCCTTTAGCCTGGCAGCCTGTGTTCCGGACTCAAAAAATCCGCTTACCGCGTTTGACAAGGATGCCATGGATGCTTCTGTGTATGGCACCTGGTTTTGGAAAGATGAACAGGAAACCGGTTATCTTCACTTTGGTCTGGAGAAAGAGTCCGGACTGCTGAAGTTGATGATGATCGAACTCAATAGCAGCGGCAAAATCAGTGTTACACAAATGCAGGGTCACACTTCGCGGCTTGGCGACAACCGCTATCTGAATCTCAAATTTGTTCCTCCCCAGGATGGCATCAGTGAATACATCTTCATGAAATATGAGATTTCAGAAAAGGGACTGGGGCTCGCATTTATGGATCCATCTGTTATCGAGAAGGCGATCGCGGATGGTGTACTTGCCGGCAGAGTGGAGCGGGAAGGCTATGTCTCGTCTGTACATCTTTCGGATACGTCAAAAAATCTGCAGCAGTTTGTGCGTGAAAATGAGCAGGCGCTATTCCCCGGGATGAAGTTTCTGCCCCGACTGGTGCTCCCCGGGAACAATTGATGCGCCAGTATTGCGGCCGATTTTTATTTGGGCGTGGAGTTGGGGATGAGGCAGAAATTAAAGTACCAGGATGTGCAGGATTTTTGTTTGTGGTTTTTGTTGCCACGTCGGGCGCATAGTGAACTATGTGACCAAAGTGGCGGCGAAAAGCACGGACAAAAAGACAAGCGAGATTGGTATTTTAATAAATGCCTCGTCCCTTAACTCTCTGTGCAGACAAGCCCCGCTTCTGCAGGTGGCTTTGTATGCTGTCGCTGCCATCGAGGTGTGCAACTCCTACGGCAAAAAAATGGCTCTCTCCTGGATGCAGGCGCAGGATTTCTGCAATGCTGTTTGCCATGCTTCTGTTGCGGTCGGTGATTAGCCTCTTCATGGCTCGCTGTTGTAAAACGGGATCCTGTGACATGGGGAATATTTCAATCAATTCAGAGATGCTATCGATATCGCCTTGCAGATACCATTGAACCATGATCTCCGAGATGGATGTCTGCTTCTGCTCCATCTTGTCCATGATTTGTAATGTGGTTTCGAGCATCTCTATCTGCTCCAACTCGGAAAATTCATCCAGATAGGCCAGCTGCTGCTGCGTGCTCTCGAGTCCGCCAACCCGTTTTCCAGCCTGTTGCGCAAGTTGGTAGAGTTTCAGGTCAAGTGGCTTGATGTCCGGGTTTTTCGACTGGGATTCCAGCAGCACCAGGGACATCATCGCAACCCATGTTTTCATGCCGATAAATGCGCCTGCCGAGAGCTTCGGATTGATTTTTTTCAGACGTTGCTGAAGTTTTATAAAAGTTTTGCGGGGTACTACATCACTCAGCATCTTCTGGTCATTACGCAGCATGCCGAGTGTGGTTTTCAACTGCATGCGGCTGTCCATGGGGACTTCAGCATAAAATGCCTTGCTCTGGTCAAAGCTGTGCCGGACCGCGACGGGCAGAGCTGTAACACGCTCATCGGGGAGGTGGATGGTGCCAAACAGCCATGAAGGAGGAGAGGTATTGATTTTCCACAGAAACGGATTTTGTCCTTCAGGGAGCTCTCTGGCAAAAGTAGCGCCTGAAACAAGAAATAGCGTCACCGTCATGATGACGATGGATCGCAAATATTTTAATTTATGCATAGATCTTATCTCATGAGAAAAACAGGCAGATGTATACTACCTCTTTTTTCCCAATCTCTGCAGCGGAGATTGGTTGTTAACAGAAGGTAGGAATCTGTGCGCCTGATGCATGCGCTGGCGAAAGTTGGCGGAAATACCACGCTCTCCCGTATTCTTGGATTTGTCCGTGATCTGGTGTTTGCGCGCCTGTTTGGCGCCAACGAGATGACGGACGCTTTTTTCGTTGCTTTCAAGATCCCCAACTTTCTGCGCCGCCTGTTTGCTGAAGGCGCATTTTCGGTCGCATTTGTGCCGGTGCTCTCCGAGTACAAAGCGACACGCAGTTTTGATGATCTGAAAACCTTTGTCGATCATGTCGCCAGCACCCTTGGACTGGTGCTGCTGATCGTGTCGGTGGTTGGCGTTCTCGCTGCGCCACTGCTGATCGCGCTGTTTGCGCCGGGCTGGTATTTTGGCAACGGCGGAGATGCAGACCTTGCGGCAGATATGTTGCGGCTCACCTTTCCCTACCTGCTGTTTATCTCGCTGACGGCCTTTGCCGGCGGCATATTCAATACTCACAACCAGTTCGGCATTCCCTCTTTTACTCCGGTGCTGCTGAATCTGGTATTGATTGCCTGTGCCTACTGGCTGTCGCCTTTTGTTGATCCACCGATCATGTCGCTTGCCTGGGGAGTGCTGATTGCCGGTATTGCGCAGTTTACATTCCAGCTGCCGTTTCTCTATCGACTGAAACTGCTGCCGAACTTCGCCAGGCCGACCTTTAAAGACGAGGGTATTACACGGGTTCTGAAGTTGATGGCTCCGGCAATTTTCGGCGTCTCTGTAACCCAGTTGAATCTGCTGCTCGACACTTTGATCGCCTCTTTTTTACAGAAAGGGAGCATCTCCTGGCTCTACTACTCCGATCGTCTGATGGAGTTTCCGGTTGGTATTCTGGGCGTGGCGCTGGGTACGGTCATTTTACCGAATCTCTCAAGAAAGCATGCCGAATCCTCACCACGGGAGTTTTCCGCCATGCTCGACTGGGCTCTGCGTTGGGCGGTATTGCTGGGAATTCCGGCTGCAGTCGGTTTGCTGGTGCTGGCCGGACCGCTGATTGCGACACTGTTTCAATCCGATGTCTTCGACGCGCATGATGTTCAAATGGCGCGTTTGAGCCTCATGGCCTATTCGTGCGGGTTGATTCCCTTCATGGTCATCAAGGTGCTGGCGCCGGGGTTTTATGCGCGGCAGGATACAAAAACGCCGGTGAAGATTGCGATCGTGGCGATGGTGGTCAATATGGTGATGAATCTCATATTGATGCAATTTTTACAGCATGCCGGCCTGGCGCTGGCAACCTCCATCGCAGCTGCGGTCAATGCGACGCTGCTGTTCTGGATTTTGCGTAAAAGAGGGATCTATCAACAGCCATCCGGATGGACGTTGCTGCTGCTGCGAGCGGCAATAGCGGCTGCCGCAATGGGAGGGATGCTCTATTGGCTGGCGGGCCCTTTGCAGCAGTGGCTGGTTTCAGACTGGATATGGCAAGTCGGGCATCTTGCCGCCTCGGTGATTGCCGGAGTAGTCGTCTATTTTGGCGCGCTGGCCGTTGTGGGGGTTCGCGCCAGGGACTTTCGCGGCCGGGAAGTTTAATTTCTGTTGAGTAAAAGTTGCGTAATATTCCAATATCTCTGTGCTTAAACTCAAACGTAACTATTCAGGATATGCGAGATCGTCACTGCTATCGGGCATATCTTCCGGAAAATGCCGTGAATACATCCATGGTCGTTTCCGGCGTCCTGCCTCACACGACACTGATACATCCATGTATGGCGTAGGCAGAAATCGGGCATCTGCTGCACATGGATGTGCCAATGCCGTGATTGCATGGATGCAAAGGAACGGCCATGCCTCCGACGTTTCCTTCAGATACACCCGATAGCAGTGACTTGTTTGCTAGTTTGTGATTATGCTGAATAGTTATACTCAAACAAAGATGGGTTAAGAATTTGCTTCAATCTCCGGCAAGGTCTTGCCGGGGTTCAGGATATTGTTGGGATCGAACTGGCGTTTGATTTGATGCATTACCTGCAGC
>JAIVTC010000075.1:0-13497 GCA_048629055.1 Candidatus Bathyarchaeota archaeon | reverse complement strand
TAGTGCTCGCGGCCATCTGCAGTCACCAGCCAATTATCGCTGCTGCGGCTGTAGTCGAGTGAAGCGCCGCCGCGGGTGGTGAATTCACCTTCCGCGAAGTTCAGCACACGATAGACGACTCTGTCATTGTAGGCGATGTTGGAAATCCAGATCTCGGCTGCGCCACCTGGCTTGCGTACGACGCGGAAGCCGCAGGTTTTATCGTAAGTTTCTGCTCCGACCGAACAGCGCACTATGCCTGTCGCATCGGGATTGCCCGGACCGTGATCGATGGGGACAATAGGACTTGAATCGATCCCGGTTTGTACCGGATCAGAGGAGCAGGCAGTAAGGCCAGCCGCTGCCAGCATCAGTGCGGAGATGGTGAAGATTTTGATCATGGTAATGGTTTCTCTCTGTTGTGGATTATGTGATGCACAAATATCGCATATCATCTCAACGCGCCCGGCAGTCGAAGTCGGGGGTGTAGACGATGGAGGCATAACGACCCTCTGTGGTGCGAACACTCACACACTGCCCACTGCGTTGTTCCCGCCAGTAGCTGTAAGCACTACCACCAGACTTGTCGGTATGAACCCAGCTGTACCCGCGTTGCTCCATCTGGTCCTCGGCGCTGCGTCCCCTGGCCCCGATCAGATCCTCCAGGCTTGACACGGAGCCTTGCTGGCTGGCGGATGCAGAGTTGGACCCTGAATCTGGCATTGTCTCACAGCCCGCGAGGCTGGCGACAAAAAAGGCGAAAAGAGGAATCATGCTTTTTTTCATCATTTTCATTTTTACTAGAGTTGAAATTTTATGGCGTCGTCCAGCGGCAGATCGCAGGTGTGCAGATCTCTGTTTGCCTGTTTTTGGACAACTTCCAAGCTTGCGAGTATACCGATGTGTGATCGTTTCACAATAACGAAATCAGAAAACAGTGATAAAACAGGAGCCTCTTGCAAAATTCTCAAAAGCTGTCATTTCGACAGAAAGGAGAAATCTTAAATCATTGACAAATAAGATCTCTCACATGCGTTCGAGATGACAAATTCACGATTTGCGAGTTTAGTTCCTTATTCTGTAAATCTTATACAAAATGACACAGAAAATCTCATGTAGCAAATTGACAGAGATTTGGAACAATCAATTGTTGCTTTAACTTCAATACAGTAGCGATGACATTATGGCCGAATTTGGTCAGGTAATATTTGTAGCAATGCCCCACCTTTTTGATGATACCGTGGGTTCTCAATCGCTTGATCAGGTAAGAAGAACGCGATGGAGTAAGCTGAGAAATATGGTCGCGGAGATCACGGGCTCGAAAACCGGAGATGGCCCATTCGCCACGCATCAGGGTGATAAGCACATTGAAATCTTCCTGGAAAAAAGGATTAAAGCCACGATAGAAACGCGCTTTTACCTTGGCAGGGCTGGAGAGTCTGTTGCACGCCTTCTGGCAGGAACCAGGATGTTCGATAGACGCCATCCCCCTGTGTCAGGATAGATATCTCGACCTCCCGTGCTTTGGTGCATGAAACAGCCAGTGAGATGGAAGAATCGATTCGTGCAATGAAGGGAGCATGCACTCCATGGATACCTGGCAGGACATCTTACACGCACATATGAAGGGATGATGATCGCTATCCCTGAAGAGGAGTGGACATTCTTTCAGGCAATGAATCTGGATCTGTTTGCCCGAACATTGCAACAGCTAGCCGGCAAAATCAATCTGGCGAAATACAAGAAGCACAAGAGGGGGCCGAAGAAGAAAATGCCCAAACGCACCTATGACAAGACGAAGCCCTACGTTTCAACGTACAGGCTCCTCATGAAATGAGCCACCTTGAAAGGGTTGCCTCATGTACTCAATAGCGTGATGACAATCCCCAATAACAGCAGTAGAGTAACCGCGACACTCCAGTTTTGCAGCGTACGCTCGCCTGCATCCACTGCTTTGCGCCACGCAAGGGTCTGCAAGAGGCGACTCGCAACGACCAGCCCTGAAGATCGCCATTTTGGCAAGGTCTCGAAACCGAATGACCTGCCAGTTGCAACAAGAGAGCATAGCCGGTTTTCCACGATAACCAGCAGATCACCCGGAGGAATCCTGGATGATAAAGAGATCCATTGATATCTGGCTGCCAGCCAGACACAAGCCGCAAGACCACCACCCAGAGCGACAGGCCATAATGCGCTGATCATCGCCTTCACTGTCCAACGAACCTGCTGATCAGCGAGTGGAATAAACCATGGGCTCAAAGCAACGATAACCAGTAGAACTACCCACGAGAGCCGCATGGTTTCAGGTATTGCTTGCGCCTCCGAAGCGCCTTTGCGCCTGGGCCAGACAAGATACAAAAAACGGGCCATGAGTATACTGGTCGCCACAGCGCCCCATGGCAGCATAATTTGCAGCCAATCACTCCAGGGCGACGCCGTTGACATCACTTGCACCTTCAGAAGGTTCTTTGCAATCATACCGCTGGTCAGTGGAGCTCCTGCCAGCGACAGCGCCGGAAGCAACAGACCCGCAATCAGCAGACAGCGTTGCCCCTTCGATACTGGAGGAGTTGCCGCAATGCCCACACCCAGGAATAACGCCCCTTTGGACAAGCCGTGACTAAGGGCATATATCAGGATGGTGCTTAAGATAAAAGGCCAGCTGTCCGGTGCGGCCAGACCCAGACCGACGCCAATGGTCATAATACCCATCTTACTGACGCTTGAGTAGGCCAATACTGTTTTGGGGTTGCTCTGTAACAGCCCAACCAACACCGCGTAAAAAACGGCCACCACCCCGGCAATAATCATTGCCCCACCCCAGCCTGACAACGCCGCTTCACCCAGCGGCAGAACGCGCAACCAGCCCAGTAGACCGGCCGCTATCATGGTGCCAGAAAGCACCGCACTGGCGGGTGTTGGCGCCACCGGATGCGCCAAAGGCAACCACACATGCAGGCCGATCACACCTGCCTTGATACCAAAGCCGATCAGCGTAAGCCCTATTATCCAATCCCGCAACTCCGATCCCGCCACCGCAAGCCGCACGGCGTCAAATTCAATGCCGCCAGCCGCCTGCGCAGCCAGTGCGAAGGCAACGAACAACAGCACCTCTCCCACGACCGCCATGACGATATAGACCCGTCCCGCCCGCAACGCTTCCGGCGTGCGCTCATGTACCACCAGGCCGTAAGAGGTAAGGCTCATCAACGCAAAAAAGGTGTAAAAAATAACCATATCCTGGGCCAGGATCAGCCCGAGATTGCCTGCCATCGCTAACAGGAACCAGATAAAAAAGCGTACCCTTGATGAGCGTCTGGAAAAGTAACCCACGGCATATATGCTGCCCGACAACCACACCACTGCAGTGAAAAATAGAAAAATCCTCGCCGTCTCATCGAACCCCAGACGGGTTCCGAACAACAGCCACGGCAGGTCCAGGGTGATGCCGGGTGTCAGCGACAGAGACACTACGAGCGCAGGGAACGCCGCCCAGGGCGCGAGTAGCATCGCGACACGGCGCAACGGATCTGACATCAGCCCCATCGCCAGCAACAGCGGTAATCCCGGCACAAGCAGTAAAACGAGTGGGGTCGCGAAGGAGTTCATCAGCCCCATGATGATGCACTGACAAACGCCATGACAATCCCCAGCAACAGAAACAGGGTGATTGCAAGGATCCAGCATTGCAGAGAACGCTCGCTAGCGTCAAACGTTCTTTGCCACGCACGAGTCTGCAGGAGGCGACCCGCCAGCACCAGCCATGAAGCCTGCAACCGTGGCAACGTATCAAATCCCATCTCTCCACTCCAACATACGGCTGCTCCAGCCCAGCGCTCAAACCACAGGCTTGAATCGTCTGCCTGCTTTGCAAGCACAGCAGGAGTATGGCGATCTGTTTGCAACCAGCAGATGGCAACAACCACGACTGCAATCCCAAATCCCAGTGAGACAATGAATAAATATGACAACTTCCCATAGTGATTCCAGGCGGAAGAATCGGCCAGCATTGCCCCCAGGGCAATGGAGAAGGAACCCGTGGCAATAATGGCAGCATAGGCGGGTAGCAGTTTCAGCTGCGCCCGCTTTGCTCCCGCCACAATGGCGTAGAGGATGGCGGCCACGCCCAGGAGTTGGATGATCAACCCCAGGCCCGGCAAAGTGATTTCTCCAAGGGGCAGCCAGCGCACCATTCCGAGCAGTCCCATGGCAATGGGGACGCCGCCCACCAGCAGAGCCACTGCCGGAGGAGCCGAACGAAAGACCAGCGGCAGCCAGGAGTGCAACGGCCAAATGCCTGCCTTCAGAGCAAAGCCGGCGAGCACCAGCGACACATACAAGCCCGAGGAGGGTGATTTCGACACCGCATGGCGCACCGCCCCAAACTCCATGTCACTGGTCATGACGGTCGCAATCAACAAGGCCTCAAACAAGAGCAGATCAGCCACAATCATGAAACCGAGATAGATGCGTCCGGCCCGTCTTGCCGTCTCGTCACCGCCAGCAACCAACAAACCATAAAAGCCGTATCCCATCAGCGCTGAAAAAGTAAAAAACCCGACCGCATCAGTCGCCAGAATCACGCCCAGATTACCAGCCATGGTCAGTAGAAAAAAAACAGTGCGGAGATTATCCGCAGCCTGGCTGGCGGGTGACTGTAAAAGGGTTGCAGCAGCCGCCCAAATCACCACTGACATCGCTAACAACCATCGGGATGCGCCATCTATACCAAACCCGCTGCCGAACAGCAGCCATGGCAGTTCAATCGAACCAGCTGACGGAACAGCCAACAGGATAATTGCAGGCAAGAGCGCAATATGGCAAGGGTGTGAGATGCGCGACCGCAGTGGTGGAAATGCCAGCACAATGGGCAGCAATGGCGCCGACAGCAACAGGAATGCACCCGGGAGCTCATTCACGGCATATATTCCAGGGCCGTGATAAAGCGCGCCCATTGCATCGGACTGAACGGCGCCGATGCCAATAGACCCACGGCTATCGTCAGCAAGGCTGTCACCACAGGCGGCGCCAGCAAGGCCCAGGAGGTCTCCATGCGCCCAAAGGATCGCTCGTCAGGCCAGCTATCGGGAGCTGGCTTAAACCAGGCGGCGTAGAGAATAGGCAGGAAGTAACCGGCGTTCAGCAGGCTGCTTCCTGCGAGGATATAGATCACCCACGCCTGCCCGGCATCCAGCGCCCCCACTCCCAGATACCATTTAGTGATAAAACCAGCCAGCGGCGGCACACCGATCATACCGAGGGCGCCGATGGTGAATGCGGCCATGGTCCAGGGCATACGCCGGCCAACGCCGTTCATTTCGCTGACTTTATGAATTCCCAACGTCTCGGCAAGATTGCCGGCACAGAAAAACAGGGTAATCTTCATCACGCCCTGGTGCACCAGGTGAACCAGGCCGCCGGTGGTTGCGATCGGGCCTACGATCGCGATGCCAAGCACAATATAGGAGATCTGGCTGACGGTGGAGAATGCCAGTCGGCGCTTTAAATCATCCTGAAACAGCGCCCGCAGCGAACCATAGATGATGGTCACTGCCGCCAGTACGGCAAGCGGAGCCGAGACGCCGAGTTTTGATGTGACCTCGACGCCGTAGACATCGTCGACAACCCGCACGATGCCAAAGGCGCCCGCTTTCACAACCGCCACTGCATGCAACAATGCGCTCACGGGCGCCGGCGCCACCATCGCCTGCGGCAGCCAGCCATGAAAGGGAACAAGTGCAGCCTTGACGCCCAGTCCGGCAATCAGCAATACAAAGACAGCAATGAGTGACATGCGATGCGTATCAACCAACTCTGCAACGAATCCACGGTGGGCAAATTCCAGCGTACCGGTCATGCTGTATAGCCACACCGTACCGAGCAGCAACGAGGCGCCGCCTGCGATGGTATAGGTGAGGTAGGTGCGCCCTGCTCTGCGCGCCACCTCCGTTTCCCGGTGCACGATCAGCGGATAGGTGGACAGGGTCAGCAGCTCATAAAACAGCACAAAGGTGATCAGGTTACCTGCCAGTGCCACCCCGACAGTTGCTGTCACACACAGGCTGAAAAATCCGAAAAAGCGGCTGCGATGGGGCGAGCCCTCCAGATAGCCGATGGCGTAGATGGTGGTCAACAGCCACAGACCGCTTGAAAGCACCACGAACAGCATCGACTCGGCATCGGCGCGCAGCACCAGATCCAGCCCGGGCAGCAGCGGCAGACGGGCCTCGTAGTGATGGCCGTGAAAAACACCCCAGATCATCACCCCGACCAGCACCAGTTTGAACACCGCCCCCCCGAGGTTCAGGGTGGTACGGGCCACAACGTGCTTCTCTGACAGAAAGAAGATCATCAGCCCGGAAAACAGGGAGGTGGCAACAATCAGCAGCGGTAACCCGGCATCCCAGTTCATCCAGCGTGTTCTCCACCAAAAGGAAAACCGATCTCCATCAGTGACAGTGGCCAGAGAGCAACCATGCCCAGCAGGATAGCAGCAAGCGCCAGAGTCAACGCGGCCCACTCCATGCTCATAGGCACCTTACTTGTTTGGCGAAGCACTCCGGCCTGGGTAAATGCATAGCCAATCACTTTAAAAACGTAGGCGGCAGCCAGCAGTCCACCGAGGATCAGAGTGATCACCCACCACCACTGGCCGGTGCGCAGCGCAGCTTCAAGCAATATCCACTTGCCAATAAATCCGCCACTGGGCGGCAGGCCCACGATGCTGACGCCAGCGAGGGCAAACGCAGTCATCGTCACAGGCAGACGCTGCGCCACCCGATCGAGATCTGCGATGCGGTCATGTCCACAGAAACGCAGGATGTTGCCGGCCGCCATGAACATCGCCGCCTTGGCCAGGGCGTGGGATAGCAGCAGATAGAGACTCCCTTTCCAGGCAAAACTGCTCGCCAGCGGGAATGCCAGAAACAGATATCCCAGCTGCGCCACTGTCGAATAGGCAATCAACAGTTTAAGCCGCGTCTGACGCAGCGCCTGAATCCCACCCCACAGGACTGCGGCTGCTCCGAGTAGACCAAACAGTTGTCCCAACGCAGCGCCAGCCGGTGGAAATATCTCCAGCCATAGACGCAGCAGAATATAAAACGACGCCGTGACGACCAGTGCTGACAACAGCGCACTCACCGGCGCAGGAGCGCTGGCATGGGCCGGGGGCAACCAGAAGTGCAGCGGGAAGAGTGCGCTCTTGAGCAGCAGGCCGGCGCTCATCAGCCCCATCGCCGCCCACACTGCAGGAGAAGCTTCAACACGTTGCGCCAGTATCGCAATGTCGACGCTGCCGAAATTATGGTAGAGCAGCGCCACACCCAGCAGGTAGCATAACGAAGCCAACATGTTGACCAACAGGTAACGCATGGCTGCGGTCAAAGCATTGGCGCCACCGGCCAACGCCACCAGTGCCACCGCCGCCAATCCCAGCAACTCCAGGGTGACGTAGAGATTGAAGATATCGGCGGAGAGAAACAGGGCGTTCAGCGCACTCCACAGCAACAGCCACAGCGGCCAGAAGAGAACAGCTTGTCTGCGTGCAAAATAACCAATGGAGTAGACGCTGATGCCCAGTCCCACCAGCGCCGTCATCATCAGCATCAGCAGGCTCAGACCATCTGCGTAGAGGTCGATGCCTAATGGCGCGCCCCAGCCGCCTACTGTATAGCGTTGCGCACCCTGTTCCACCATCCGCCAGCCAAGGCCGGCCACGCAAACAGCTACCCCGAGTGCGCTGATCAGACCCAGCGGGAGTGCGCGCCATGGCAATAAAAAACAGGCCATGGCTCCGGCCAGCGGCAGCAAAATGAGCATCACTTCCCAGGGGATCTGGTGCATCCCTTATTCCAGTCTCTCTTCAGGCAGCTCTGCGCTGCCTGTTGCAGACTGCACTCGCAGCACCAGCGCCAAAGCCAGGGCCGTGGCCGACACGGCAACTACAATACCGGTAATCACCATCGCATGGGGCACAACATCCGGCACACCACCGGGTGTACGCCCGCCCAAAGCCACCAGCACCAGGAACACTCCGCTGCCCATGACGTTGATGGCGAGGATCTTGCGCAGCAAATGCGCATGCACAATCACGGCATACAATCCCAGGGTAAACAACCCGACTCCGAGCAGCGCATACAGCAAAACAATGCTCATCGATACGGCCCCGCTTGTGGTCGTCCGCCCAGGAACAGGGCCGCCAGGGTCACGCCGATCGAGAGTGTGGCCGCTGCCTCGATAAACAGAATAACAGCACCGGCGAGGCCGGGCGGATAGTGCAGAAAGCCTCCACTCACAAACAACAGTGTCATACCGACCGCTGTAAAAGCCCCCAAACCAAGCAGCAGTACAACGCGTAACGGCCAGCCCATCAGCCGTACAGGGAAACGTTTACTGGAGAGCAACAACAGAATTCCCGCAGCCGCCAGCACGGACCCCGCCTGGAAAGCGCCACCGGGGGCATTGGCGCCAACCCACAGCAGATAGCCCGCCATCATGATCATCACCGGCGCCAACCCTCCGACCAGCAACGACAACACCGGTTCCGGATCGACCCTTCTGTGTACCTCTGCAGCACCGAGTGACCATACGCCCAGCAAAGCCACCAGCAATACTGCCATTTCGAGCAGGGTGTCATAACCACGGAAATTAAGCAGCACGGCTGTAACCGGATTTTGCACACCGCTGCTCTCCATGTTTGCACTCACCTGCTCACTTAATCCAATCGCCTGCTCCGGCAAAGAGATCAGTGCATAACCCAGCCCTGCGGCAACAGCCAGCAGCAGCAACATGAGTCCCCGTCGAAACAGCAAAAAATACCATCTGCGACCTGCAACGCTCATTTTTTCCTACCCGGGGTATGCGTCTCATTTGCTGTGTCTGTCAGGTCATTCAATCGAGCCAGCGCGGATAACAACAGCGCCCCTGTCAAACCCGCGCCGATTGCCACCTCGGCCAACGCCACATCCGGCGCATCGAGCCGCACCCAGGCCAGCGCCATCATCAGGCCGAAAGCAATGAACAACACAATGGCCTTGAAGAGATCTGCACTGCTCAGCAGTCTCCAGGCCAGCCACAGCAGAGCAATGATCAACACGCTATCGAACAGCCATTGAAAAATCATCATCGCTTCCACGGTTTTATCCCCTTTCGCAGAGCAGTCCGCGCCACCAGATGCGCGACACTGGCGCTCGCCAGCAGTACCAGCAGCCAGATGAGCAGCAACTTGCCCCTCACCGCCCATGATTCAGCCTGCAATAGCAGCCCGGTGACGACCAGTCCGAGTCCCACATTATCGGCCTTGGTAATGGCATGCAGGCGGGTATAGACATCCGGAAAGCGTAACAGCCCCACCGTACCGGCAAAGAAGAATCCTGCCCCGGCAAGCAACAGCAACAAAGTGAGCAACTCACTCATCCGCATCCTCCTCTTCCCAGACTGTCCAGGCGCGCCTGATGAAAGCAACGGCGGTCACTGCCGCCAGCAAGGCAAAAACCAGGGCCACGTCGCGCAAATACGGCCTGTCAAGCGCCTGCGCCAGCAGCAGCAGGCTGGCAACGGCAGTAGTGCCGAACAGCTGTGCCGCCAGCATGCGATCCGCCGGTGTCGGCCCGTGTAGGATACGCCACAGCCCCGCCACCAATGTCAACAACAGGAACAACGCCATAGCCGAATATATTACTTGCATGTGCATATCACTCCTCACTCCCACTATCGGCGAGGCTCAACCCAAACAACCTTGCCACACGCTCCTCGACTACCGACAACTCCGGGATAAAATCGCCGCTCTGATCGAGAACATGGACGCGCAGATGCTCTTGACCCAACTCGGCGCTCAATGTGCCCGGCAGCAGGCTGACCGTATTCGCCATGAATACCCGTGGCAGGCCCGGCGGCAAGCGCCATCGATAGTCAAACAATCCCGGAGAGATCGGCAGCTTAGGGTGCAGTGCGCGCCTGGCGACATCCACTCCACCATAGAGGGAGCGCCACAGAAAAAACGGCACAAAGCCCACAATTCCGGGCAGGGACCAGGGGATGGCGGGCAGCAGCCACCCGCTGGCGAGTACCGCCAACAGCACAACCGGTACGCCGACCAGCCATGAATTGATGGCGCCCTGCGTGAGTATCCACCATAGCAGGGCGAACACCAGTGTGCGAAAACAAAATCTCCAGAACCCCATCTAAATGTCACCTGCGCTTCATTCTATATAACTTTATAAAAAGTCCGTACATCGTTCGAGTCCGTGCAGGGTCGGGATCAGCCTTTCAGCGCCGCTGTGAATACATCCTTGTACGCTCTGATAAAACATCCCTGTTTTATACAGCCCTGAAAAGCAGACTCCCAACCCTGCCCCTGTACGGGATTATTGAGAAGTTACCATTCTATCTCTGCGCCGAATGACCGCCTTCTCCAGCTCAACAAGAAACAGAACCGAGGATGCAACCAGGACAATGCGCATCCACATCGTAACATCGATGCCCGTCGTGCCGAACAATGTCTGCATTGGACCCAGGTAGGTAAAACAGCCCTGGAAGAGAATGAGTACGCCGACCGCAATCAGCACATAACGGTTTCCCAGCAAGCCATCGAGATTGAGCACACTCGCCTTGATATATCTGGAATTGAACAGATAGAAGATCTCGAACATGACCAGCGTATTGACTGCAACGGTGCGCGCCAGTTCAATGCTGGCGCCATGTTCGCGTTCCCAAAGAAACAGGCCGAATGTGCCTGTTACCAGTATCAGTGACACAAAGGTAATCCGCCAGATAAACATGCCCGTGAGCAGCGGTTCACGGGGATCGCGGGGCGGACGCTGCATAATATTGCGTTCCGCCGGCTCGAACGCCAGCGCCAATGCCAGGGTCACTGCGGTAATCATGTTGATCCAGAGAATCTGCACCGGAGTAATCGGTAACATGCGGCCAAACATAATGGCGGCGATGATAGTCAGTGCTTCGCCGCCGTTGGTCGGCAAGATGAAGAGGATGGCCTTCTTGAGGTTGTCATAGACGGTGCGCCCCTCTTCCACAGCGTGGGCGATCGAGGCGAAATTATCGTCCGCCAACACCATCTCCGCGGCTTCCTTGGCGACCTCGGTGCCATTCTGGCCCATCGCAGTACCGACATCGGCGCGCTTCAATGCAGGTGCATCATTCACTCCGTCGCCGGTCATGGCGACCACCTGACCATTGGCCTGCATCGCCTTGACCAGTCGCAGTTTATGTTCGGGACTGGAGCGGGCGAAGATATCCACTTCATTCACGACGACCCGTAACTCCTCCTCATCCATGGTTTCCATCTCGTGGCCGGTCAGTACTTTTTCACCATCGCCTATACGCATTTGTGCGCCGATTGCAACGGCAGTCACGGCATGATCGCCGGTGATCATTTTCACCGCTATGCCGGCGGACTGGCAGCGGTGTACGGCCCGGATTGCATCTTCCCGCGGCGGATCGATCATGCCGACTATGCCCAGCAGAGTCAGATCGCTTTCCATGTCTGCAAACTTCAGCTCACGCTGGTCATCGCCGACGGGCTTAAGGGCAATGGCCAGTACACGCTGGCCGCGGCGCGCCATGGCATCTATCTGTTGCTGCCAATAGCCGGGGTCGATCGGGATATCACCGCTATGGGATCTCTGCAACATGCACATCTCCAGCAGTCGTTCCGGCGCACCCTTGATGTAGGCGAAAGCATGCCCGCTGTGATCATGGTGCAGTGTAGCCATAAACCGGTGCTCGGATTCGAAAGGAATCACGTCACTGCGCGGCCGTGTCTCCCGTTCAAAAGCCGGATCCAGTCCGGCCTTGATTCCCAGGGTCAGCAACGCGCCTTCGGTGGGATCACCCTGCAGAACCCATTCTCCGTGGCGCTCATCCAATACAGCGTCATTGCACAACAGGGATGCGCGCGTCAATTCGGAAAGGACGGCGTAGTCTTGCAGCACGATTTCGCTGTCGTCGACCAGGAAACTTCCATGCGGGTCGTACCCTCCACCGGTTACCTGAAATAGGCCGCTAGCCACTACAACGGATTGTACTGTCATCTCGTTGCGTGTCAGGGTGCCTGTCTTATCGGAACAGATGACTGTCACCGAGCCCAGTGTCTCGACCGCCGGCAGGCGCCGGATGATGGCGTGACGATGCGCCATACGCTGCACGCCGATAGCCAGCGTGATGGTCATGATGGCGGGCAAACCTTCCGGGATGGCGGCCACCGCCAGACCCACGGCCGCAAGAAACATCTCATCAGCCGGGTAATCACGGAACAGGATGCCAAACACAGAAGTTGCTGCAGCGATTGCAATGATCACAGCGGTTAGCCAGCGGGAAAATTGCGACATCTGTCGCAGCAGCGGCGTGGTCAGCGTCTCCACCTGCGCCAGCATGGTGCTGATGCGGCCGATCTCTGTATGGGAGCCGGTTGCAACCACTACCCCGCTGCCCTGACCATAGGTGACGAGCGTACCCGAATAGGCCATACAGCGACGATCCCCCAGCACTGTATCCTCCGTTACCGGCTTGACCCCCTTTTCCACAGCCACGGATTCTCCGGTCAGCACGGACTCCTGGATCTGCAGGCTCTTGACCCGGAACAGACGCAGATCCGCAGGGACCTTGTCGCCTGACTGCATCAACACCACATCGCCGGGAACCAGTTCATCGGCCGGTATCGTAGCGCGCTGTCCGTCGCGCAATACCACTGCCTGCGGTGATAACATGCGGCGTATCGCCTTCAAGGCATTCTCCGCCTTGCCTTCCTGCACAAAGCCAATCACGGCATTGACGACCACCACACCCAGTATCACGCCCGCATCCACCCAGTGCCCGAGCATGGCAGTGACGCCACTGGCGGCGAGCAAAACATAGATCAGCAAATTATGAAATTGATAAAAGAAGCGCACCAGCGGGCCGCGAGTGCTGGCCTCAGGCAGCCGATTCTGTCCATATTCACCAAGGCGGAGATTGACTTCATCTCTGGCAAGACCATCCTCGCCTGCATTCAGAAGCGCAAACACACGTGCATTATTCAGTGCGTGCCAATGCCGGGAATCATCAGCAGGCCCGCGGGATTGACGGCTTGTGTTTTTAACGGCCGAGAGTGTCCGCTGTGTGACAATAGCGCCAACAAGGCCCAGAACGACGAGCATAATGAGGACGATCAGCCATTCGATAACAGCAAGATCAAAATGCCAGACAAGATCTTCACTCACCTGAATTCACCTCATATACAGTAAAACTACCGACCCTCAAAAGGTCGTATATCCGCCAACATCACTCTCTTTGATTTCCGTCATATCTACATCGAAAGTAACTGTTATTGCGACACCATGAAGAGTGATATACCTCATCTCTTTCAATCAGGCATCGGGATTGACCTCTTTCCAGGGGACGGCTTTGCGAAAATCTGCAGCCACTGTCCAAAGAATCGCACATGAGGCGGGCATATTCAAGCCGCAACGGGGGGGGTTAGACAGCAGGACGCCCTGCGTGTGGAAAAAAAGATCTCTC
>JAIVTC010000074.1:0-6008 GCA_048629055.1 Candidatus Bathyarchaeota archaeon | reverse complement strand
GCTGGTTGCAGAGAGCATCCTGTTTCTGATCCAGGCCAACATCGATGCCATGCTGGAGTTGGGGAGAGAGCTGCATCAACTCACCATTACAGGCGGAATCTCCCGTTCCGATGGTTTTTGTCAGCGCTTGGCGGATCTCTCCGGCCTGCAGGTCGTGCGACCGCAAATCGTGGAAGCAACGGCCAGGGGAATAGCATCCGAGGCGGCTGGTGCAACCAACCAATGGGGCAACTGCAACCATGATCGATTTCTCCCACTGAAAAATGATGCTCTGATCAGACGTTATCACACTTTTCTGACGTTAATTTGAGAAAAATCGGTGCAGTGCGTTTCGCCTACATGGACGTAGGTGAGGGGCGTGAGCAGGACGCGGAAGCTTCACTTATTGCACCCGGGTTTTACTCATTTATTAACCACAGATGCACACAGATATTTTGACATCTCTTCATGTGTGTTTATCTGTGTGCATCTGTGGTTAAAAAAGGGTGTATTTTCAATCTTCACTATCCTCACGATCAGGCTATAATCCATCGAGTTTTTTCTGATTTACACTGCGTAGATCTGACAAATGGAATGATTTAATGCGCGGCCACGGCCAACATGTGACACCAACCGATCGTGCAAACGAGCACTTCAGCTGGCGCAGCCTGCAGGCGGTGACCCCGTTTCTGTGGGAGTATCGCGGCCGGGTGCTGCTGTCGCTTGCTTTTCTGATCCTCGCTAAAATCTCTCTTGTCGGCATCCCCCTGATGCTGAAGAAGATTATCGAACAATTCGAAAATACTCCGCAAATGGTGGTTGCCGTTCCTCTCGGGCTGATTGCCGGCTATGGACTGCTGCGCCTGTTTGCATCGCTTTTCAATGAACTGCGCGATGCCGTATTCGCGAGGGTGCGGTATCACGCCATGCGGCGTCTCTCGACACAGGTGCTGCAGCATCTGCATGGCCTGTCGTTGAGTTATCACATGGAGCGTCAGACAGGAGCCATCAGCCGTGATCTCGATCGCGGCGCACGTTCCGCCAGCACTATTCTCAACTACATGGTGTTCAGCATCATTCCGACACTGGTCGAGTTTCTGCTCGTGGGAGTTGTGCTGCTGACCCTTTATGATGTCAAATTCACGCTTATCACTTTTGGCGCCATCGTCGCCTATTTTCTCTTCACCCTGGCGATCACCGAGTGGCGCATGGAGTTTCGCCACAAGATGAACGAGCTCGACTCCGAAGCCAACAATCTCGCATTCGACAGCCTCATCAACTATGAGACGGTGAAGTATTTCGGCAATGAGGCCGCTGAAATGAAGCAGTATGACAATCTGCTCGGTGAGTGGGAGATGTGGGGCGTGAAAACCCAGACATCCATGTCGCTGCTGAATTTCGGCCAGGGAGCAATTATTGCGCTCGGTGTCACGCTGATCATGTGGTACGCCGCCGCCGGTGTTGCGGCGCGCGAGATGGGCATCAGCGACCTGGTGTTGTTGAGCGCCCTGATGATGCAGGTTTTCATGCCGCTGGGCTTTCTCGGCATCGTCTACCGCCAGATCAAATATACACTGGTGGATATGCAGCGGCTGTTTGACCTGATGCACAAGCAGCCCGATGTAGAGGATAGCGATGAAGCGGTGCAGTTATCGGTCACAGCCGGTGAGATTCGCTTCGAACATGTTGATTTTTACTATCAGCCGCAGCGTCAGATTCTTTTCGATCTCTGTTTTGATGTCAAGGCGGGTTCCAAGGTTGCCGTTGTCGGTCATTCCGGCGCCGGCAAGTCGACACTGGCGCGGCTGCTGTATCGTTTCTATGATGTCACCGCAGGAAGGATCAGCATCGACGGCCAGGATTTGCGTGACGTCACCCAGCAAAGTCTGCGCTCCGCCATTGCGATCGTGCCCCAGGACACGGTGCTGTTTAACAACTCCATCTATTACAATATCAGCTATGGCCGCCTCGACGCCTCGCGTGAGGAGGTGGAGCAGGCTGCGCGCATGGCGCACATTCACGATTTTATTCAACAGCTGCCCGACGGCTGGGAGACCGTCGTCGGAGAGCGTGGCCTCAAGCTCTCAGGCGGCGAGAAGCAGCGTGTCGCCATCGCCCGCGCGATTCTCAAACGTCCGCGCATCCTCATTTTTGACGAAGCGACGTCATCGCTCGACAGCGGCACCGAGCAGATGATTCAGGAGACGCTCTCCGAGGTTGCTGAAAACCATACCACGCTGGTGATCGCCCACCGTCTCTCCACCATCGTTGATGCAGACAGCATCGTGGTAATGAAGCAGGGGCGTATCGTCGAGCAGGGAACGCATCAGCAGTTGCTGCAATTGCATGGGGAGTATCACAGCATGTGGGAGTTGCAGCAGCAGGAACAGGAACAGCTGGAGTCAGAGGCATGAAAATCTACCTGGTTGGCGGCGCAGTTCGCGACACACTGCTGAAGCTAGCGGTAAAAGATCGGGACTACGTGGTCGTGGGCGCCACTGAGCAGCAGATGCTGGAGCAGGGTTATCAGCGCGTCGGCAAGGACTTTCCGGTATTTCTGCATCCGCAGACAAAAGAGGAGTACGCACTCGCGCGAACGGAACGCAAGAGCGGGCACGGCTACACAGGCTTCACTTTTGATGCTGAGCCCGGGGTGACGCTGGAACAGGATCTGTTGCGCCGCGATCTGACCATCAATGCCATGGCGATGGATTTGGATGCAGGCGGCGTGTTGATCGACCCCTATGGCGGCAAACAGGATCTGGACAACAGCGTGCTGCGACACGTCTCTGAAGCATTCCGTGAAGATCCGGTGCGGGTATTGCGTGTAGCACGGTTTGCGGCCCGTTTTGCAGAGATGGGCTTTGCGATCAGCACGGGCACCATGGTGCTGATGCGCACCATGGTTGAGCAGGGTGAGGTCGATTATCTTGTGCCAGAGCGCGTCTGGCAGGAGACTGCGCGTGCATTGGCCGGGCCGTCTCCGCAGCGATTCTTTGAGGTGCTGCGTGAGTGCGGCGCGCTGGAGGTGCTGTTTCCGGAGATTGCGACACTGTTTGGTGTTCCGCAGCCAGGTCTGCACCATCCCGAAATCGATACCGGCGTGCATACCATGATGGCGCTGCAGCAGGCAGCAAGACTCAGTGAAGATCCGCGTGTGCGCTTTGCAGCACTGCTGCATGATCTCGGCAAGGGGAGAACCAGCCCTACACTATGGCCGCGTCATCATGGCCATGAAGCACGCGGGGGCGCACCTATCAATGCACTCTGTCAACGCTTCAAAGTCCCTTCGGACTACTCTGAGCTGGCGCGTCTGGTTGCACAATACCATGGTCATTTTCGCCGTGTCACTGATGAACTCAAAGCATCGACTATCGTAACAACACTGGAGGCTGTGGATGCCTTTCGCCGCCCACAGCGTTTTGAGCTGTTTCTGCTAGCCTGCGAGGCGGACCTGCGCGGTCGCACGGGCAGGGAGGATGCGCCGCTGTCACACAGCGACAATTTTCAACGTCTGCATGAGGTGGCAGGCAATGTTTCGGTTGATGCCATCCGTGCAGATGGCTTTGAGGGAAAATCGATTCGCGATGAACTGCACAAGCGCCGCATCAGCGCCGTAAAGTCCCTGCTCAGGGAAATTCGCAAATGAGCATGCAAATAAGCATCAACAGGCAGATTATCACGACACTGCGCGAGGCCGGAGTGGTTTGGCCGCTGGCCCTTCTATCTGCCGGCGTGTTGTTGCTGTGTTTCGCTGCCGGGATGCTGCTCAGTGGGAGTGATGCATACAGGGGAGTGCTGTTCGTTGCGCTGCCGATGATTATTGCTGGATTGCTTATCAGCGCCTGGCAGCTCTACAGCAAGCTGTTCAGACCGCTGATGATACTGCAGAACTCTGTCGCCGGCGTGTCACAGGGCAATCCCGGGGCGGTGGTGTCGATGCAGGATGAAGGAGCATTGTTCTCTCTGGTGCATGATATCAGCAGTATCAACGAGGAGTTATACGATCTCTACGAGGATATGGACAACCGTGTCGAGCGTCAGACAAAGCGGCTGGCGCAAAAAACGGCCTCCCTGAAAATCCTCTACGATGTAGCTGCAACCATCAATGAGGCAACCTCGCTGGATGAACTGCTGCTGCGTTTTCTGCGCATGCTCAAGGAGATGCTTGATGGCCGCGCTGCAACAATCCGCCTGGTCACACCCAACGGCAATATGCGCCTGGTTGGAACGATCGGCCTGGATAACACCCTCCTGCATGACAAGGAGATGCTGCCGGTGCAACTGTGTGTGTGCGGTACAGCGTTGTCGCCGGGAAATATCCTGTGTGAAAATAATCCTGAACGCTGTTCAAAAATCAATGGCCGTAAAATGTTTGGCAGCGATGAGATTGATGTCGTCACCGTGCCGTTGGAGTATCATGACGATGTGCTGGGCATCTATAATATTTTTGTTGACGCCCCCGGTATTTCTGACCGTGAGGATATCCTTGAGCTGCTGAAGACCGTTGGCAGTCACCTGGGAATGGCGGTGGCCAAGCAGCGCTCCGACGAAGAGGCTCGCCGCCTCTCCATTATGGAGGAGCGCACAAATTTGGCGCATGAGTTGCATGACTCGCTTGCACAGACGCTCGCCAGCCTGCGCTTTCAGGGACGCATGTTATGTGACACCATGCAGCAGGAGCCGCATTCGGAGGCTGCTTTCGATGATCTTGAGAGAATACGCCACGGTCTGGACGAGGCGCATACCGAATTACGCGCATTGATCGGCAGTTTTCGCGCGCCAACCGGAGAGAGGGGGTTTCTACCGGCTCTGCACAAGCTGGCTCAGCGCTATGAGGAGATGACAGGCACAGCTCCTTTTGTGCAGCTCAAGTGCCGTAATCTGGAACTGAATCCCAGTGAAGAGATGCAGTTGCTGCGTATTGTGCAGGAGTCTCTGGCTAATATCCGCAAGCATGCAGGGGCTAATACGGTGCGTATTTTGATCAATCTCGATGGCAATGGCATGAGCGTGTTGATCGAGGATGACGGCAGTGGTTTTGAACAGGCGCCTTCCGGAAAACCGGGCGAGCACATCGGCCTCTCTATCATGCAGGAACGCGCGCGACGCCTGGGCGGTGAACTCAAAATCGAGAGTGAACCGGGGGAGGGCACCCGCGTAGAGCTCTTTTATGTGCCTGAATCGATGAAAAATGAGTAATATCTCAATAACCCCGTGCAAGGCAATAATATGTAGGATGCTGCTGAGCTTGCGAAGCGCATCTGTCGAGTGAATCCGCGATCGATGCGCTTCGTTCCTCAGCAGCATCCTACACTGCCTCGAACAATGCATGGGAACGAGAATATGCCTGTTCCTATAACTGACAATGGAAAAAAATAAATGCAAGTACTGTTGATTGATGATCATGCGCTGTTCCGTTTTGGTCTGCGCGAACTGCTGGAGCGCCGTGATATCGATGTGCTGGAGGCAACCGGCGACTGTGAAGAGGGGATACGTCTGGCGCGTGAACATGAGCCTGATGTGGTGCTGCTGGACATGCGTATGCCCGAGATGAGCGGCATCGACGTTCTGAAACGTCTGCGCGAAGATCATCCTCAAATGCCGGTTACACTGCTCACCACCAGCCAGGATGAGCAGGATGTCCTTAATTCGCTTCAATACGGCGCCAATGGCTATCTGCTGAAAGATATGGATCCTGATGAATTGATCGATGCCCTGAGGGAGATTGTTGACGGGGGTACAGTCGTCTCAAAAGAGTTGACCGCAGTGCTGGCGCGTGCGGCTGTAAGGAAGGATGAAGATTTGCTGCCGGAGAAGCCTGAGAACGACCCCTTCTCCGAACTGACACCTAGAGAAAGGGAGATCCTGTGCCATCTTGCAGAGGGGAAGAGCAACAAGGTGATTGCGCGTGATCTTGGTATATCAGATGGCACAGTCAAACTCCACGTCAAGGCAATCCTTCGCAAACTGGAGGTCCACTCCCGCGTAGAAGCAGCGGTGATGGCGGTCAAAAACAGCGCCTGTGA
>JAIVTC010000073.1:0-7688 GCA_048629055.1 Candidatus Bathyarchaeota archaeon | reverse complement strand
GGCGCATATCCTGTTGCAGCTGACTCTCTTCGACGCGTCCGGCCAGGCCATCTTTGCCGACATCGATCCAGTCGCGCTGCACACCGACTGTGCGTTCATCCATGAGTACCTTGCCATCTCTATCCGTCAGTTTGACGGTCAGTTTTCGCGTCAGCGTATACTCTGTCGCCTTGCCGCGGCTATCGACAGTGGTGACCTGGCGTGACTGCCCATGATCCCTGACGGTGAGGATCGAGGCTGCATCGGATTTGTTGCGGGTTAGACGGACATCAGCAGAGAGAAAGGTGTCGCGCAGGGTTCTGTGCAGCTGGTCGTATTGCCCCAGCCCTTGAATATAGAGCGGATTCAGATGTTCCGGCAGAGGCTGGGCATTGCGCAGATGAAAGCCGCAGCCGCTTAGCAGCAGGATGAGCATACTGAGCAGGAAGAGGTGTTTTTTCATAGGTGCTTTCATCTTTTCACTGAGGTGCGACGATATTGACCAGTTTACCGGGTACGACGATGATTTTGCGAACTTGCGCATCACCAATAAATTTTTTCACATTCTCGTCCTGCAACGCCAGGGTTTCAATCCTCGCCTGATCGGCATCCGCGGGAACCTGGATTTTTGAGCGCACCTTGCCGTTGACTTGCGCCACATATTCGATGTGCTGCTGTATCAGCGCCTCTTCATCGACCTGTGGCCATCCGGCTGTCAGAATATCGCTGCCATACTCCAGTTCCCTCCACAGGTAATGCGCCATGTGCGGTGCGATCGGAGCAAGCAGTTGCAGCACGATGCCGACGCCTTCGCGCAACACCGGGGCATCCTCTGTCTTGTAGAGAGCGTTGACCATGGTCATGCAGGCTGAGACGACGGTATTGAATTGCTGCCTCTCATAGTCAAACAGTGCTTTTTTTAGAACAGTGTGGAGGTCGCGGCGTATATCCCTGGAAGCTTCGTTGTGCGTCTCTCCGCCCCGGGTTGTTCGTATAATTTCCGCATGCTTGTATGCCAGCGTCCACAGGCGGCGAAGAAAGCGATAAGCGCCTTCGACCCCCTCATCCGACCACTCCAGCGACTGATCAGGCGGAGCCGTGAACATGGTATAGAGGCGTACGGTATCAGCGCCGTAGCGGTCGATCAGGTGCTGCGGGTCAACGCCATTGTTTTTCGATTTGGACATCTTTTCGATGCCGCCGAAAATTACCGGCTTTCCATCGGACTTGAGGGTAAAAGTGTCGCCGTCAGCATGCACATCCGCCGGGTTGAACCACTCTTTGGAGCCATCTTCGTTGCTGCGGAAGTAAGTTTCGGCGATCACCATGCCCTGTGTCAGCAGGTTGGTGAATGGCTCGTCATACTGCAATAGACCCTCATCGCGCATCAGTTTATTGAAAAAGCGCGCATACAACAGGTGCAGCACAGCATGTTCGATGCCGCCGACATACTGATCAACAGGCAGCCAGTAGTTGGCACGTTCATCCAGCATTGCAGTCTTATTGTCAAAAGAGCAATAGCGGGCAAAATACCAACTCGATTCGACAAAGGTATCGAAGGTGTCTGTCTCACGTTGATCGCCATTGCCGAGGTCATAAAACTGCGGCATTTTTTTCAACGGCGAACCTGTTCCATCGACATGCACATCTTCTGGCAGTCTTACCGGAAATTCATCGGCGGCGACTGTGTCGCCATTTGCGCGGTTGATGACAGGAACCGGACAGCCCCAGTAACGCTGACGCGATACGCCCCAGTCACGCAGGCGAAAATTGGTTTTGACTCCCCCTTTTCCATGCTGCTGCAGCCAGTCGGCGATAGCGTCGAAGGCCTCTTCTGAAGTGAGCCTGTCGAATTCGCCCGAGTTTTTCAAGATCCCCTTTTCAACGTAGGCGCACTCTTCAACGCTGCAGTCACTGCCGTCGGCAGAAAACACCACCTGCCTGATATCAATGCCGTATTTGGTTGCAAACTCCCAGTCGCGCTGGTCATGTGCAGGTACCGCCATCACGGCGCCCGAGCCGTAGCTCATGAGCACAAAATTGGCCGTGTAGAGAGGGATGGCTTCACCGCTGACAGGATGCAGCGCATTGATGCCCAGCGCCATGCCCTTCTTCTCCATGGTTTCCACTTCGGCCTCGCTGACACCTCCCTGCCTGCACTCGTCAATAAAGGCGGTCAGTGCGGGATTGTCAGCAGCAGCCTGTTGCGCCAGTGGATGCTCTGCCGCAACCGCGACATAGGTGACTCCCATGAGGGTGTCGGGGCGCGTTGTATAGATCGTGAGGGTTTCATCAGAGTTTTCGAGGCCAAACTCCATCTCCACGCCTTCCGAGCGGCCGATCCAGTTGCGCTGCATGGTGCGCACGGCTTCCGGCCAGCCATCGAGCTGATCGATAGAGTCGTGCAGCTCCTGGGCGTAGTCGGTGATGCGTATAAACCACTGTTCGATTTCGCGTTTCTCGACCTTTGCGCCTGAACGCCAGCCCTTGCCGTCAATCACCTGCTCGTTTGCCAGAACGGTGTGGTCGACCGGGTCCCAGTTGACCGTAGCGCGCTTCTTGTAGGCGAGCCCCTTCTCCATCAGGCGGGTAAAGAGCCACTGCTCCCACTTGTAGTAGTCGGGGTCGCAGGTTGCCAGTTCCCGATCCCAGTCATAGCCGAATCCCAGCAGCTGCAGCTGTGAACGCATCTCGTCGATGTTGGCGTAGGTCCATTCCGCCGGCGGCCTGTCATTTTTGATGGCGGCGTTTTCAGCGGGAAGACCAAAGGCATCCCAGCCCATTGGCTGCAGCACGTTTTTTCCGAGCATGCGCTGATGACGTGCAATAACATCGCCGATGGTGTAGTTGCGCACATGCCCCATGTGCAGTTTTCCGGAGGGGTAGGGGAACATCGCCAGGCAGTAGAATTTCTCCTGCTGCGGATCTTCTACGGCCTTGAAAGTCTGCTGCTCATCCCAGTATTGCTGCGCCAGCTTTTCGATACCGGAGGGTTCGTAGTTCGATTCCATGATTGAATCATTCGCTTCATTTATCTGATTCGGACAAGCATACCGCACCAGCGGAAAAGAGGTAACCATTGCAGGTCTTTTTTTGCATATTAGGCATCATATCCGTTATGCTTGTCTGTTATCCATTCAATCTCAATAGCATCATTCTCATACAAAAAGGATGTTTGTAACATTTTAATCACTGTGTGCAGGGAGTAGGGTCGGGATTTGCTTTTCAGGGCTGTATAAAACAGGGATGTTTTATCAGAGCTTATGACATACATGGATGTATTAATGTCGCCAGAGGCAGGATGCCGGAAGCGACCAGGGATGTATTCACGCGTCCCTGAGAAGCGGATCCCGACCCTGCGCAGACTCTAACGATACATGTGGTTTTCGAGATGATCTGAATATCCTTCACCATGCAATAAAAAGAATCGATGTTAGAGTTCCAAAACGATGAAAAATGAAATCCAGAAAATCATTCAGCAGGCGCTTGATCAGCTGAAGAGCGAGGCAGTACTGCCCTCTGATCTCCATGCCAAGGCGATGGTCGAACGCACCCGCGACTCCGGTCACGGGGATTTTGCCTCCAATGTGGCGATGGTATTGTGCAAGCAGGCGAAAAGCAATCCGCGTGAACTGGCGGCGAAGATCGTCGCAGCGCTTCCTGACTCCACGCTGATCGACAAGGTTGAAATTGCCGGCCCGGGATTCATCAACTTCTATCTTGCGGCCACGGCTGGCTTCCAAATTGTGCCGCAAATATTGCAGCAGGGTGATGCGTTTGGGCGTTCCGATGCGGGTGCAGGAAAAAAAGTGCAGGTTGAATTTGTCTCCGCAAATCCGACCGGCCCGTTGCATGTGGGGCATGGACGTGGCGCTGCAATCGGGGCAACCGTCGCCAACCTGCTGCAGGCGGTCGGTTTTGAAGTGCATAGTGAATACTACGTCAATGATGCCGGACGTCAGATGGATATTCTGGCGGCCTCGGTGTGGCTGCGCTACCTGGAGCTGGCGGGCGAGGAGCTGACTTTTCCGTCCAATGGCTACAAGGGGGATTACGTCTGGGATATTGCGGCTGCGCTGCATCGTGAGCATGGTGATGAGTATCGCCATTCGTCAGCGACCGTGTTCGAAGGCGTCTGTGCAGATGAGCCTGCCGGTGGTGATGCCGATGAGCGGGCTAGCGGTGATAAAGAGGCGCATATCGATGCGCTGATTCTCAAAGCCAAGATCCTTCTCGGCAGCAACGATTACGAGGTGGTTTTTCAGCAGGCGCTGACAGTGATTCTCGATGATATTCGTGACGACCTGGAAAAATTTGGCATCTGCTACCAGAGCTGGTTTTCGGAACGCTCGCTGGTTGAATCCGGTGCCGTGAACCGCGCCATCGAACAGCTGCAGCAGGGCGGTCATATCTACGAAAAGGACGGTGCTTTATGGTTTCGCTCGTCCAATTTTGGTGACGAGAAGGATAGGGTGTTGGTGCGTGACAATGGTCAGACGACCTATTTTGCCTCCGATATCGCCTATCACATGGAGAAATTTGAGCGTGGTTTCGACTTGGTGATCGATGTCTGGGGGGCTGATCATCACGGCTATATTCCCCGTATCAAGGGTTCGCTGCAGGCGTTGGGACGCGATCCCGGGCAGTTGGAGGTGATGCTGGTGCAGTTTGCGAATCTCTATCGTGGAGGTGAAAAGGTGCAGATGTCGACCCGTTCGGGGGAGTTTGTCACCATTCGTCAGCTGCGCAAGGAGGTTGGCCGCGATGCGGCGCGCTTCTTCTATGTGATGCGCAAGGCGGAGCAGCATCTGGATTTTGATCTGGAGCTGGCCAAATCACAATCTTCGGATAATCCGGTCTACTATGTGCAGTATGCGCATGCGCGCATCTGTGCGGTGCTGCGCCAGGCGCAGGAGAAGCAGCTGGATGTGATTCCGACAGCGGGGGACAAGAACCTGGAGTTGTTGACGACTTCACATGAACAGACGCTGCTGACCACGCTCTCCCGCTATCCTGAAGTGGTTCAATCAGCGGCGATGAAGCATGAGCCCCATCAGTTGTGCCACTATGTGCGGGATCTGGCTAACGATTTTCACACCTACTACAATGCCCACCCCTTCCTCGTCGATGATGATGCATTGCGTGATGCGCGCATCAAGTTGATACGCTCCACACAGCAGGTGTTGAAAAATGGCCTTGCTCTATTGGGGGTCTCTGCACCTGAGAGTATGTGATGGCGACAGATTATAAATCCTATGTGCGGCGTCCTATTCAGGAACAAACCACCCGCCAGCAGCATCGTGAAAAGCGCCGTTCGGAAGCTCTGCCCGGATGGGTGTGGTTTGCCGGTGGAGTGCTGTTGGGAGCGCTGGTGATGGGGATCGTGTGGGTAAAGGATTATCAGGCGAACAGTCAGGCAGCGGAAGCGCAGCTGAAAGATGCGCAAACAGAACTGGCAGTCACGGCATCACAAAAATCTACAGATGAAAAAAAGCAATCAAAATCACCACAACAGCCCGAGGTAGTGCGCCCCCAGTTCGAATTTTATTCGGTGCTTCCTGACATGGAGGTTGAAGTACAGCCTGATTCGTTGCGACCTGCCGCATCAAAGCCGGCTGCAGTTGCTACAGCAACGCAAAGACCGGTCGATAAAATACCGGAAACTGTGGTGAAACCTGTCAAAACTGATGCGAAAAGCCTGTTTCAGATGCAGCTTGCCTCGTTTCGTTCGCGTACTGATGCTGAACGCATGATGGCAAGTTCGGCCTTGAAGGGGATCACTACGCGCATTGAAAAAGTCACGATTAACGACAAAGCCTACTACCGTGTGCGCAGTGGACCCTATAGCCGCGAACAGGCGTATAGCCTGCATACAAGGCTGAAAAAGAGTGGCATTGAGAGCCTCATCATGCGTGTCAAGAAATAGGCCAAGGGTACTCACGCCAACCCTTTCCCGGAGGGAGAGGGGGTAGTCTGATGGAAATCTAAAGAACAGCTCGGTTATTAACGGAAAGGGGAAATTTGATCACTCGCTGGTGGCGCAATAATCTGGATAGGCTCCAGTTGCAGTTGGCAAAGCAGGATGCGCTTTTCCCGCTTGCCGTGCTTGGCTGCGCAGCCGGTGTGTTCTCCGGTCTTGTTATCGTTGCATTTCGCTTGCTGGTTGAAGAGAGCCAGGCCGCGCTTTTCCCGAGCGGGGAGAGCGAAAATTTTGAAGCGCTTGGCTGGCAGGCGCGTATGCTGCTGCCGCTGTTTGGCGGATTGATCCTGATCGCTATTTTTCGCTGGGGCAGCAAGGGTATCTATGTGCTTGGTGTGGCGCGGGTGATGGAGCGCATGGCCTACCACCAGGGGTATCTGAAACTTCGCGGTTTGCTGCTGCAGTTTTTTGGCGCCGCCACGGCAATCATTGGCGGCTTCTCAGTCGGTCGCGAGGGTCCCCACGTCTATCTTGGCGCTGCTGCAAGCAGTCTCATGGGGCAGTGGATGAAATTGCCGAACAACAGCATCCGCACGCTGGTGGGATGTGGCACAGCGGCAGGAATTGCAGCCTCTTTCAATACCCCGCTTGCCGGCGTCATCTTCGCTTTGGAGGTGGTGATGCTGGAGTACACGCTGGCCAGCTTCATCCCGGTAATTCTTTCTGCGGCCAGCGCCACACTGATCTCTATCGCTGTGTTCGGAAATATTCCTGCATTTGAAGCTTCGGCTATGAAGCTTGGTGATCTGTCGGATGTGTTCTTTATCCTGCTGCTGGGTGTTGCAGCCGGTGTTCTTTCAGCTGGTTTTATCCATATGGTGCAGATGATTGCACATCACGCCAGAGTCTTGCAGCACTGGCAGCGATTGCTGCTGGCGACACTGATCGCCTCGCTCTTCGGCCTGCTGTTGCCACAGGTCATGGGTGTCGGTTATGACAGCGTTGACCATGCATTGGCAGGCGGCATAGGATTGTCGCTGCTGGCTTTGCTGGTGATCGGCAAATTGGTTGCAACTTCTGCCTGTGTTGGATTGGGTATTCCGGGAGGGATGATAGGTCCGTCACTCTTTATGGGAGCAATGCTCGGCAGCCTCGTCAGTCATTTGAGTATGCTGGCAGGTATTGAAGTGGACCATGGTTTATTTGCGCTGTTGGGTATGGGCGCTATGATGGGAGCCAGCCTGCAGGCCCCTCTGACCGCTCTGGTTACCATGATGGAGTTGACCTATAGTCCCGGAATTATCATGCCGGGCATGGTTGTTGTTGTTATTGCATCACTGACATCCAGTGAACTGTTTGGCAAAGAGTCTCTGTTTCTCACTATGCTCAAGGCGAGCGGCATGGATTACACGAGTAGTCCTGTGCATGTTGCACTGCGTCGTATTGGCGTTGCGGGCACCATGAATAAATCCTTTGTGCGCAGCGATGCGATTATTGATCAAAACAAGGCGGCGGCCATGCTGGAGTCCAGGCCGGTGTGGATATTGATCAACGGCAAGGAGTCTCCGGCCGCTCTGCTGCGGGCAGTGGATTTAGCCAGCTATGTGGATAGGGAAGATGAAGGTAAGCAAACCATTGACCTGATGGACATCCCGGGAAAACGCCTTGGGATTCATTCAGTACATCTCCGCGCGACACTGCTTGAAGCACTGGAAATCCTTGATCAATCATCTGTGGATGCGCTCTATGTACAACGTCAGACAGCGCCGGGAATTCATCATATTTACGG